>DATJYD010000196.1:0-2768 GCA_035499755.1 Fimbriimonadaceae bacterium | reverse complement strand
GAGAGGACCGAAGAAGTCTCCTTTCCCGCTCTCATCGACGCCAACGTGTCCATCCATCGGGAAGATAATGGCCGATGAGCCGACGAACGTGCTGGGGACGATGTGGCCTTTCGAGGCGGGGCGGTCGCTATCGATGGCCCCATAGGCCCGGAGCTCCGCGTTCGGCGTTAACGGAACCGGATGCTCGCATCGCGATGGATCGCCGGTGAACATTCGTGAGAACTTGCATTTTCCCCCGCAGAAACCCCTGCTTTCCCTCCATTCTTGTGATATCGTTACTTCAACCGGTTCCGTGAGGGAGAGGCCGGTAAAGAGGAGGATCTTTCATGCCTGAATATCTGGCACCAGGCGTATTCGTCGAAGAGATCGACAGTGGCAGTAAGCCCATCGAGGGAGTCGGCGTCAATACGGCTGCGTTTATCGGCTATGCCAAGAGCGGGGAATTCAACAAGCCCACATTCATCAGCAACTGGAGCGATTTCTGCCGCATCTTCGGAGAGGACGACGAGATCATTTTGAGCGCGCTCAGCGACGAGCTCGGGAAAAGCACGACCGAGATTCTCGCCGGAAAAAGAGCCGCCAGAAAGAGCTTGCTCGACTTCGCCCAGCAGGCGATCGTCAAAGCCGCGCACGATCGAAAGGCGGCCGGCATCAAGGCGACCGACAAGTGCAACACTTGGTCTGACTTCGTCAAGCAGTACAACATTCCGCTGGCCCCGTCACCGTACATGGAGGACAGCTACCTGGCGTACGCGGTCCGCGGCTACTATGACAACGGCGGCGGACGCGCCTACATCATCCGGGTAGCCCGCGAGAAGGACCTGGCCCTGTTCAAGAAGGCGACGAAGGCCGCTCCGACGCCCGCGTTGCCGGCGACTCTCGCGCTCGGCGGATACACGTTCAAGGCTCTCGAGTCCGGCTCGAGCGGAAACGACGTCAAGGTCGAGATCAAGCACGAGGGCGAAGGCGACGGCTTCACGATGAAGATCACCGGCCCCGACGGCAAGAGCGAGTCGTTCGGCGACAAGAAGCCGCTGACTCCGGGTTCGGTCAAGAACGAGGTCAAGTCGAAGGTCGTCGACGTGAGCGTCGCGACCGAAACGGCGACCCGTCCCGATCAAGGCGTCTTCAACCTGGTTGGCGGCGCGGACGCGACTTCGGCCACGGCTCTGGCGACGCTGCCTTTGACCACGGAACTGGCGAAGGTCGACGCCGAGGATTTCGTCGGAGACGAGGCCAAGCGAAGTGGGCTGCTCGCTCTTTCCACGATCGACGATGTGAACTTCATCGCGATCCCCGATTTGATGGCGGGATGCTGGAAGACCGAGAAGCTGATTGGCGGCGATTCGGTCGTCGAGATCCTGAACTGCGACGAGAAGCGGAAGCAGCAGATCCTCGACGTGCAGTCGATGCTGATTTCCTACTGCGAGCGGATGGGCGACCGGTGCTGCATCCTCGATCCGATTCCCGGGCTTAGCCCGCAGGAAATGCGCGACACGACGATGGCGGCTCCGTTCAGCAGCGACCATGGCCAGGCCGCGATCTACTATCCGTGGATCAAGGTTATGGACAAGATCAACCCGCTCGCCAAGCGGCAGGTCTTCTGCCCACCGTCCGGCCACATCGCCGGCGTTTGGGCCCGCGTCGGAACCGAGCGGGGCGTCCACAAGGCCCCTGCGAACGAGTCACTGATGGGCGCGGTCGCGCTCGAGCAGTACGTCACGAAGGGCGAACAGGAGATCCTGAATCCGAACGGCATCAATGCGATCCGCTCGTTCCCGGGAACCGGCATCCGGATCTGGGGCGCGCGCACGCTCGCCACGGTCGGGAATCCATCCTGGAAGTACGTCAACGTCCGCCGACTTTTCAATTATCTTGAGAAGTCGATGGAGCGGGGGCTGCAGTGGGTGGTCTTCGAACCGAACGACCACGATCTGTGGGGCCGCGTCCGGCGCAACCTGGCGGCGTTCCTGTGGATGGAGTGGAAGGAGGGCAAGCTCTTCGGGCAGACGCCGGAGGAGGCCTTCTACGTCAAGTGCGACGATGAGACGAACACCCAAGAGAGCATCGATCTCGGACGGCTGTACGTCGAGATCGGCGTCAACCCGGTCAAGCCGGCGGAATTCGTAATCGTGCGGATCGGCCAGTGGTCGGGCGGCGGCTCGATGGGCGAAAGCTAGATCTAGGATTGAGGATTGAGGATCGAGGATTGAAGGAAGGGCTCGAGGGTCTCTCCCAATCCTCTAATCCTCCAATCCACCAATCCTGGCGAAGCGAGAGATTTATCTAAACGGAGAATTAATAGCAATGGCAGAAGGCGTAGCAGCACTTAGGTGGTATCTCGAGATCGACGGGATCACCGAGGGCGTTTTTCGAGAGGTCACCGGTCTCGACTCTGAGACCGAAGTCGTCGAGCACCGCGTCACGGGCAAGAACGGTAACTTGATCGTTCAGAAGGTCCCCGGCGCTCTCAAGTGGTCGAACATCGTCTTGCGGCGCGGAATCACCGACGACCGCAAGCTTCACGACTGGCGCAACAAGATCGAGCTTGGGCAAATCGAGGCGAACCGCAAGAACGGCTCGGTAACGCTCTACTCGCCCGATCAGAAGGTGGTCGCGAAATACACGTTCAAGAAGGGTTGGCCGTGCAAGTTCAAGGGGCCGGTCCTCGACGCTTCCAAGAACGAGATCGCGATCGAAGAGCTGGAGATCGCTCACGAGGGTCTGGAGCGCCAGCAGTAAGGAAAGACTGAATGCCAAAATCATCA
>DATJYD010000195.1:0-3474 GCA_035499755.1 Fimbriimonadaceae bacterium | reverse complement strand
CATAATCCAAATCCGTCTAGTCGGCGATCGGCCGGGTAGGCGTATCACGTCCACGAGGAGGCCTCGGAGTTCCGGAAGCCGGGACAAGCGACCACAAGAACGTTAAGCGGATTGCGGATCGACTGAGAGCCCCTCTTGCGTGAACAGCGAGGGGCCTTTTCATTGATGGAGGTGAAAGGGATGATGGAGGCGAATCCAATGTCCAAAAATCCACAATCCGAGGGGCTTCAAGTGAGATTAGGGGAATGAATGCCGACAGTTAATCAGCTTGTACGAAAGGGACGGATGGTCCCGAAGGTGAAGTCGAAATCGCCTGCGCTGAAGCAGAATCCCTTCAAGCGCGGCGTCTGCACCGTGGTGCGAACGGTCACACCCAAGAAGCCCAATTCGGCGCTTCGAAAGGTCGCCCGTGTCCGCCTTTCCAACGGAATCGAAGTCACCGCGTACATACCGGGCGAGGGCCATAACCTGCAGGAGCACTCGGTTGTGCTCGTACGGGGCGGCCGTGTGAAGGATCTCCCCGGAGTCCGCTATCACATCGTTCGCGGCACCCAGCAGACGGCAGGCGCCGCGAAGCGCATGCAGGGTCGCAGCAAGTACGGCACGAAGCGGCCGAAGAAGGGGGCAGGGAAGTAATGCCGAGAAAAGGCCAAGCCCCGAAGCGCCAGATCCTTCCCGATCCGATTTACGGTTCCGAGCTCGTCCAGCGGTTCATCAACCGTATGATGGTGGACGGCAAGAAAGTCACCGCGGAGAAGATCTTTTACGGCGCGATGAAGATGGCGGAGGAGAAGGCCAACGTCCCCGCGATCGAGATCTTCGAGCGGGCTCTGCAGAATTCGATGCCGGCCGTCGAGGTCCGTCCCCGCCGCGTCGGCGGTCAGACGTACCAGGTTCCGATGGAGGTCCGGCCGGATCGCCGGCGGACGCTAGCCTTGCGCTGGCTGATCGGCCAGGCGCGCAAGCGCTCCGGCAAGACGATGATGGACAAGCTCTCAGCGGAGATCCTGGACGCCTTCAACAACACCGGCGCCACGATCAAGAAGCGGGAAGACACCCATCGCATGGCCGAAGCAAACAAGGCCTTCGCCCACTACCGGTTCTAGAGGTGAGGCCGGTCGTCGACCGGCTTATCAACTCCTACATCTCGGCTGACGGTGGTTGCTGCTGTCGGTGCCCAAGGTCGGCACGGTCGGGCTCAGTCCTGCCCTGAATCTCTGAGCTTAGGGAGTGCCTATAGCTCATAGATGTGGTTCTGGTCCTTTGGACGCCCAGCGGCCATCTTCATTGACATGAGATCCTCTTGCTCACCCGCATCCAGATTGTACGACCGGCCCCGGGACCAACGCGCAACACGCGGGATCATGTAGAGTGCGCGGATTCATCCGCGCTTTCCTCTGCGCGATTCATCGCGCTGCCGTACCCGGTTGGTCCGATTGCCCCCTGATCCCCCGCTGTTGTGGACAGGAGTATAGTGGGATTGTCTTGACATGCCTCCGGAAAGCATTAGCCGGCTCCTTCTTCCTCGTCACGGCTTTCAGTTGCACGGGGCAGCCCTCCTCCATCGTCGGGAAATGGAGACCCGACGCCACAAACGTCATGGAGGTTATGGAGTTCAAGTGCGACGGAAGTTGGCTGGAAGACTCTTGGATTCCCTCGACCGGCGAGCACAACTTTCACATGGAAGGGACCTACACTTTCGATGGCAAGCTCGCGGTGATCAAGAAGACTCGAAGTGATTCGTTCCGGCGCTCCACGGGTTGGGCGTCAAAGACCTTGTCGGGTCCGGAGTACACGGAGAAAGCCGAGATCAAGATCGACGGAGATACGATGACGTTCTCGGAGGATGGCTGGCCGATGACCTTCAAGCGTGGCCCAGATCGGTAGCGCCTGGATCACCTTGGGCCTGCATTGCAAATCCCGGCCCGAACGGCCCATAATCAGTAACGCGTGCGCACGATGTCGTGCGATGCAGAGTAGAACATGCAGGAGGTCCAGACCCAGGTTCAGGCTTAAGCGAATCGAGGACGCTGCCGCCCCTGCCGTTCGCCGGCACGGGGTTTTTTGTTGCTTCGAGCCGGAATTGGGAGAGAACCTGAAAAAATGGATAGCGATTAGGTCAATAGGTTAACGGGAAGTTCAAGAAACTTGCTCCCCCGCCTGTCGTCCTATCATCGAATGCACAATCCATGAATGGGTAAATGGGCGAAGAGGCCGAAAGGGGAGAGCCAAAGGAGCCACCCGTTCCCAATTCACCGATTTACCCATTTTTACTGTCTGAAGCTGCTTACAGAAAGAGAAACCAACCATGCCCCGTAGCCACCCACTCGAACTCGTTAGAAACATCGGCATCGCCGCTCATATCGATGCCGGTAAGACCACCACCACCGAGCGGATCCTCTTTTATACCGGGAAGTCCCACAAGATGGGCGAGGTGCATGAGGGCGCCGCGACGATGGACTGGATGGAGCAGGAACAGGAGCGGGGTATCACCATTACGTCCGCCGCCACGTCTTGCTTTTGGTCGGGGTCGAAGAAGGACAAGCCGGAGCACAAGATCAATATCATCGACACCCCCGGCCACGTCGACTTCACGGTCGAAGTCGAGCGGTCTCTTCGCGTGCTCGATGGATGCGTCGCCGTTTTCTGCGCGGTAGGTGGCGTGCAGCCCCAGTCGGAAACCGTGTGGCGGCAGGCCAACAAGTACGGCGTTCCCCGCATCATCTATGTCAACAAGATGGACCGCCTCGGCGCGGATTTCTTCGCCGTACTCAACCGCATCAGAGAGCGCCTCGGCGCCAACGCGGCTCCAATCCAGATTCCTATCGGCGCGGAGTCGGGGTATCTGGGCTACGTCGACCTCATCACGATGAAGGCGACCGTCTACGATACCGACGACGACAAGGGCAGGACCTTCCGTGAGACGGAGATCCCCGCCGATCTCGTCGCCCAGGCCGCCGAGTATCGCGAGAAGATGATTGAGGCCATCTCGGATTTCGACGATGCGATCATGGAGCGCTTCCTCGATGGGCAGGAGATCTCGGAGGACATGATCAAGGCGGCCCTCCGCAAGGGAACGCTCGCCAATAAGATCGTCCCCATCCTGAGCGGTTCATCCTTCAAGAACAAAGGCGTGCAGGCGATGATCGACGCGGTCGTGGACTATCTGCCGTCGCCGATCGATGTCGGGTCGGTCAAGGGCGTCAACCCGAAGACCGAGGAACCGATCGAGCGCGCTCCGGCCGACAACGCGCCGTTCAGCGCCCTCGCGTTCAAGATCATGTCCGACAAGTACGTTGGCCGCCTGACCTATCTGCGCGTCTACTCGGGCACCCTGAAGAAGGGATCACAGGTTGCGATTACCTATCGCGATCCCCAGACCAACGATTTCCGAACCCGGACCGAGCGGATCGGTCGCATCCTGGAGATGCACGCGAACAGCCGCAACGACATCGACGAGGTCTATGCCGGCGA
>DATJYD010000194.1:0-5422 GCA_035499755.1 Fimbriimonadaceae bacterium | reverse complement strand
CTCGCGCGGCTTGGGACCCCAGGGCATGGCTGGGTGGGTGGCTCGCGCCCCGGGGTCTGAGCGTCGAGGTTGAAGCAGTCCCGCGCGGCTTGGGACCCCAGGGCATGGCTGGGTGGGAGGCGACACGCAAAGAGGGCACGCCTCCTAACGCTCGGCGTCCTTCCTCGCAAGGACTTCCTTGGGGATCAGGAGGATCGACGGGAGAATGAGCGCGTAGGCGGCGACGGTGATCCAGTTGCACAGAGCGAATCCGTAGGGCTTGCAGTTCTGGTACAGCATGGATCCGAACAGGTTGCCGAGATTCGCCGCCAAGACGGTGGCCGTGATGTTCATTTCGATCGTCGTCCCCTCCATCCCCTTCGGGCAAGACCTCAGGAGCAGGTCGTAATAGGACGCCGCCGCCATGCCCCCGACGAGGCCCACGAACGTGCTCGCCGCGTACGCGAAGGGAACCGTCGAAATGTAGGTCAGCGGGATCATCTGCGGGATCGCGATGAGCGTCGCGACGACCATCAGCTTGCGCGGCGAAACCGACTTGCAGAGGAATCCGTAGGCGGCGAGGCCCGGAATGAACGTGAGAGCCCCGATCATGTTGTAGGTCCCGACCTGGACATGGTTCAGCTTCGCCACGTCGGTCAACTGGTAGAAGAGCGGGGTGCCCTGGCCGGGGCCGAACGCCCAGATGAGATTGATCAGAAGGGCCGGCCACAGCGGACGGTGCCGGATCAACCGTCCAACTTCGCGAAAGAAGTCGTGCCGAGGGCCCGGCTTGGCTTCACTTCCGCCGAAGACCGCCCGGGGCTTCATCACCCCCAAGAGCATCAATGCGATCGACGAGGCGGCGAGAAGCAGGAAGATCTCCCGATAGCTGAGATGCTGGCTCACCCAGCCGGATAGATAGGAGATGACGGCGACCACGACGTTGCCCACGAACTGAACGAGCGAGCTCAGCCGGCCCGTCATCGCCAGCTTCTGGCCCACCGTCGCCGTGAGCCCTCCCACCGCCGGCCCAATCATCCGGTAGACGAGCATGACGACCAGCGTGCCCAGGAGGATCTGGGCATAGTTCGCGTGATGGTAGGCGAGGACGGCGTAGGCGATGGCGGCAATCGGAGCGAAGAGTATGAAGAAGCCGCGGTCGCCGAGCCGCCAAGGAGACCAGCGGTCGCGAATCAATCCGAAGAGGCACGCCGCGTAAATCGGGCCTCCCGTCAGAACGCCGTAGCGCGCCAACTCGGTCGGGCTGAGATGAAGCTGCTCTTTGAGATAGAAGCTGATGGGAAGCTGGGCCAGCGATCCGGAGGGCGTCACCAGATTCGCGATGACGAGGAGGGCCGAGAAGTAAGCGAAGATCTCGACCGTGGGCGCGCGTTCGAGGTGGGTCCGCGCGCTCTTCACGAACGCCTATTGTAGGCGAGATGCCGCCCTTCTGCCAAGCCGCAACCCCTCACGTCTCCCACGGCAGCCCGGCCGGATAGCGCTGTTTCATCGCCGCGTTGCCGGCCGCGAAGAAGGAGGGTCCCACGCTGGTCGGGGTGTTCGCGACCGTGTAGTTGAGGGTGTACCGCTTGGTCGCGGGCGCGTTCGGGAATCTCTGCATGAGAACGTGGCAAAGCAGGCGATCCGGCCCCGGCCCATCGGCAGGGCGCATGACCCGGTTCCAGGCCCAAGAGGCGGCGATCGCGACGTCCCGCCGGACCATGTAGCAGTTCGCGTCGACGAGGAAGTCGGTCGGCATGATGAACGTCGGATGCAGGTTTCCGAGACTCTCGCACTGGTCGAGCATGAGCAGTTGCCCCGCCTCGTCGACGATCTTGCGAAGGGAGAAAGACCAAGCCGCGTCCCCGCTCATAATCGTTCTGATCAAGGATTCGACGTGGTCCTCGTCGAACCAATTATCGTCGTCCAGCCAGCAGACGTAATCCGAGAGGACGAGGAACGGCATGCTGCCGTAGATCCGGTGCCCGTTCCAGGTGTTTTTCCCCGTCGCGTGAGGCAGCCGCAGAACTTGCAGGCGGTCATGATCGGCTTGGGCCAGCACCTCGTCCGCCCGGTCGTACCACTCCGGACCATCCACCACGACGAGGTGCTCGATCCGGGCATAGCGCTGGTCTCGGACGGACTCGATGCAGCGTTTGAGCTGAGGGTGGCCGATCGTCGCGGTGATCACGGTGACCGTCGGATTCTTGGGCATTTCTCCTGATGCTACTCCCGTGCCGGGGGCTTTCACCCCCGCTCGGGCGGAGCCCAAGGATTCTCGATCTTCGATCGAGCGGGGGCTGAAAGCCCCCGGCACGGGGCAGAGTCCGCGATACCGGCTTTCTCTCTCAGGTGCTAGTCTAAGACTCGATTCGCCAACGCCCCAACGCCCTCTCATGATAACTACAGCTATCGTCTGCGCCGCCGTCGCTTTGCACCCCCAGGCCGCGACCTATTCCCCGGACGGTCCGAGGATCGAGGTCACCATGAGAAACGGAGGCACGTTCGAGATCGCGACCGATCCGAAGGCGTCGCCCAAGACCGTCGCCCACATCCTGGATCTCGTCAAGAGGAAGTTCTACGATGGCCAGCGGGTGCATCGGGTGGAATACTGGGTGACCCAGTGGGGCGATCCGCAGAGCAAGAAGCTACCGATGAACGATCCCAAGATGGGCGATGGCGACACCGGCTACCGGTTGCCGTTCGAAATGTCCGACGTCGACTTCACGCGCGGGATCGTCGGCATCGCCTCGGATGGGCTCCAGAACGGCGGCGACTGCCAGCTCTTCGTGATCAAGCAGGACCGCCTCTACCTCTACCACTCGTACGCGGTCGTCGGCCGAGTAATCCGGGGGATGGAGGTCGTCGACAAGATCGACAAGGGCGACCGGATCAAGTCGATCCGGATCGAACCGAAGCGCTAGTTTCCCAAGTCGGATGTAGTCGGCAGAGTCGTCGCCGAGCCTTGCCCCGCCCTTTGACTTGAGGCGGAGTCGCTATCATAAGACAGGAGCAGGGGCAATGAACGGTCTAGTGGCCTTGGTGGCCCTTTTGGGTGCAGGTAGTTCTGGAATTCCACTGATTGGGCGCGTCGGAGGGATAGCCATCGGCTCGACAACGCTCCCAGCTTTTGTGAAGGCACACGGTCGCGGCCTTACATTCAAAACAGACCCGATAGCGGGCGGCTGCTGGTTCGACCGGACTTCACGGTGTCTGATCGACACGAGCAGCTATAGACCTGATGGCACAATCGAGGAGCTCGACGTCACATTCATGCAAACCAACTCCACGACTGTGAACGGGATCGCAGTTCCAGAGATTAGGGTGCGGGACCGAGACCTAGGCTTGCTTGCAGTCCTAAGGCGCGGGATGCAGCAGTGGCAGGTTGAAAAGGCCATCGGCCACAGCTTGGATCGGCATGGCCAAGTGCGGCTTACCGGAACGGTTGGCGAGCATAGAGCTTCCGAATATTGGAGGGTTTGGTTTGATTTTGGGCCCGACGGTCTGACCGGATTCCTAGCATGGTGCGGTGCTAACCGCCCAGGGCCGCACTGACTGAGGGCGCAGCCCCGCACTTGGAGATGAGCCGAATGGACGCGACCGCTTTGGGATAGAGGTCATTGACTCGGGAGACTTTGCACGGGCTTGCCGTCGACGAAGTGCAATGCGTTTGGGGCAAGTGAACGGGGTCGCAGTTCCAGGGATTAGAGTTGGTCGGGAGGGGTTTCGCGGAGATAGCCCGTGGATTCATCGAAAGACTTCTGGACGGCGACCGGCGGTTGCCCGAAAGCCTCCCAACATCCGCGAACATCTTTCAGCATGCAGCCTGTCAACTTCGCTACCGCCAGTTCCCCATCACCTTTGCGATGTGGGCCACGGGCTCGTTTCCCCACGAGTAGGCCACGAAGCGTCCCCCGTAGGAACAGCCCAGCACGTTCAGCCTATCCCACACCTTCCACTGACGATGCTCGCGGTCGAGGATTAAGCTGCCATTTGCCACCCGTTTCCCGTGGAGGGTTCTTCCCTGAAGGGGGCTATAGATGCTCCCATCCGCAAGGACGTCTCGCTCTCCTATGAAGCCAAATCCCGCAGACAGTGGCGAGGGCAAACGCGCAAACCTGGGAGCGCGGCCAAGGGTGACTTCATACGGCCACAGTACGTCATCAATGTCCCGGAATACAATGACCTTACGGAGCGTCCAATTGACTGCATTGTATGGCATGGCCACCCGTTCATGTGGCCAAGGGAGCTTCACCTCTTGAAAGCGTCTGCCATGAAAGACATAGAAACGTCCCCATTCCGAGAGAAGATGGATTGTGGTCCCGTGAAAGCGTATTTCTCCTGGAGCGCCTCCGGACACGGCCCTGTCAACCCCAGAGTCCACCACCCGCTGGAAGCCCGTTTCATAGGAATGTCCTGGCGCATCCAGTACGCAGTAGGCTTCGGCGCGAAATGGCCAGCCCACCGCCGTATCAAGGTGCAGCGCGGCTGACTGTCCATTGAGGTAATAGATGTCCGTATCTGGCGATACCCAATTCGGCCCGGTCGGCCGGCGCGAAACAAGCCGAACTTCGAGGGTCATGTTGTTGCCAACGACATACCACTGGCGATGTCCTCCTGTTTTGACATCGACCGCCGAAAGATCCGGCGTGACGAGCCACTGCCCGTCAGAATCTATGCAGCAGTGGATGCGCGCCATGTCGCCACGCCAGAAATGGACCGACGAGCCGGTGTCCACCCATCCTGGCGGCAGCCCGGAAAGCACAACCGATAAAGCGAACGCTGGAACTGCCATTGCCTGTTTCTCCGAGGCGTCTCACCAAGTACTGTAACTTGCCCGAGTGATTCTCACAAGCCCAATCTGGTATCAGGAACTCTCGCGAGTTATCGGCCCGGGATGGTCCTCGGTCGTCATAAACAAAAGCCCACACGTGAACTCAGCCGAAGGAGGGAGTGGCAGCAGGACAGGTCTCCTCCCCGAACTGAGTTTGGAAGGAGCGGCAGCCGGGTGGGGTCGCCATAATGCTCCTTCCGACCGACGTGGAAGTCACGCACACTGCGGGCGCCCTCAGCCCGTTTGACTGACTTCTGCTGGAACTTGACTCCGATCAGTGCTGCCGATGCACCTATGAGGCTGCCGCAAGGCCGGATGGTGCCCTAGTTTGGGATCGATGAGTCCATGTAGGGACGACGGTTTCTGGGCGATGCGTGGTTGCACCGCTGGTGGCGAGAGGGGGCCAAGTGGAGCGTCTTACAATCGGGGACACGGACTGAGATGAGGAAGAGCAGGGCTCCGGTTTCCGGAAGCGTTGGGAACAGAGGTATGGTGGTGACGGGGAACAACTTGGAGCCTGCTCGGAGATCACGGTTCTCGCGCAGAGAAATAACTGGACGGAGCTTCTTGCTTATCGTCATCGTTGCGGTCATGTGCGGCTGGGTCTCT
>DATJYD010000193.1:0-2388 GCA_035499755.1 Fimbriimonadaceae bacterium | reverse complement strand
ACGCTCGAGATGTTTCGAGGAATCGCGCGCGTTCTCGGCCACGACAATACCGTCAGTGCGCCCGACACCTGGCTCGGGAGCCTCTTCAACGTCCTCGGCCCGAACGAGCATTGGAAGCTGTTTCCGGCCGGCGTTTGGTTCATGCTGATCATGGCGGTGGCCACCGGCATCCTTCTGCGAAGGACCGTCTTCGGACGGCACATCGTCGCCATCGGATCGAACGAGTCCGCCGCCCGGATGAGCGGCGTCAACGTCGAGCGGGTCAAGACCGCCGTCTTTGTCCTGGGCGGCCTTTCCTTCGCCCTCGCTGGGATCATGCAGTTTTCGCGGCTGTCCGTCGGCGATCCTACGGTCGCGGTCGGTTTCGAGTTGGACGTGATCGCGGCGACCGTCATCGGAGGCGCGAGTTTGAACGGCGGCCAGGGCTCGATTCTCGGGTCGATGATCGGCGCCGTATTCATGACGACGATTCAGAACGGTTTTGCCCAGCTCAACTGGCCGGAGTCGTACCGGATCTACATTACGGGGGCGATCATCGTGTTCGCGGTGGCGATGGATCAGCGGAGGCAGGGGAAGACCTCTTGGCTTGGCCTACTTGCTCTCGTTCTCGTCCTTGCCGGGATCGCCTACGGCATGTTCGATTGGTACGCCAGCCTCAAGTGAAACCGTAACGCAAAGGTAAATTGCATGTCGTGTTGATCCTTGAAGGCCGGGCCTTGACCCTCGAGCAGATCGCATCGGTCGCCTACGAGCGGAATCCCGTTGTCTTGGGCGATGCCGTTCGGGGGCGAATGCAGGCCTCCCGAGACATCGTCGAGGCGATCCTCGATAGCGGCAAGACCGTCTATGGCGTCAACACCGGCTTTGGCAAGCTCTCCGACGTGCACGTGCCTCCCGACGAGCTTCAGGAGCTTCAGCTCAACCTCGTCCGGAGCCACGCATGTGGAGTCGGCGAGCCGCTCGGCGCTCCCGAAACCCGCGCCCTGATGCTGCTCCGCGCGAACGTTCTCGCCGCCGGATACAGCGGCGCCCGCCCGGTCGTCGCGGAAACCCTGGTGGCGATGCTGAACGCCAACATCCTCCCCTTGGTCCCGTCGAAAGGCTCGGTGGGCGCGAGCGGCGACCTCGCCCCCCTCGCCCACCTCGCCCTGGGAGCGATCGGCGAAGGCGATTGCCTTCTGCCGGTGTACGAGACCGCCGAGGAGGCCCTCCGCAATGCCGGGATCGATCCCCTGTCGCTGGAGGCGAAGGAGGGGCTGGCCCTCTTAAACGGCACGCAGGCGATCGTGGCCGTCGCATCGCTTGCCCTCCAGAGGGCGGAGCGGCTGATCCGGGTGGCCGATGTCGCGGGAATTATGACCCTGGAGAGCGTGCTCGGCACGCCGGCCGCCTTCGACGAGCGGATCCAGGGGGTTCGTCCCCATCCCGGGCAGGCCGCCGCCGCGAAGCACCTGCGCGACCTGATGCGAGAAAGCGAGATCCGCAAGTCCCACGCCGAGGGCGATCCGCGCGTCCAGGACGCCTATTGTCTGCGCTGCATGCCTCAAGTCCACGGCGCGGTTCGAGGCGTTCTCTCCCATGTCCGACAGGTCTTTGAGATCGAGACGGCCTCCGCGACCGACAATCCGCTCGTGTTCGACAACGGGGACTTGCTAAGCGGGGGCAATTTTCATGGCGCGCCCCTCGGTTACGCGCTCGACTATGCCGCGGTCGCGATCACCGATCTCATGAACATCAGCGAGCGGCGCATCGACCGGCTGATCAACCCCGATCTCAACGAGCATCTTCCCCCGTTCCTGACGCCCCGCGCCGGCTCCAGCTCGGGTTTTATGATCCCCCATGTCACCGCCGTGGCTCTTCTCAACGAGGCCAAGATCCTGGCGCATCCGGCGAGTGTCGACAATTTGCCGACGAGCGGAGGCAAGGAAGACCACGTCTCGATGGGGATGTCCGCGGCCTTGAAGTTCCGCCAGATCGTCGACAACGCCGAGATGGTCGTCGCGATCGAGTTGCTCGCCGCCGGGCAAGGGCTCGAGTTTCGCAAGCCCCTCAAGCCGGGAGCCGGGGCTCTTACGGCTTACGAGAGCCTCCGCCGCCTCGTCCCCTGGCTCGAAGAGGACCGCTCGATGACGGCCGATATCGAGGCCGTCGTCGATCATCTCGACGATTTCGACATCGCCGGCTGATCGAACGGGTCAGCGGTGGAGTGGCCTCCCTTTTTTCTTCCTCCCGGAGTGGGTGCCTATATAGGGAGGAAGAAAAACTCGGGGCCGGGCGCCCTCCAGGACGACGGGGTCTGCTCGCGAATGGCCGATGCTCCAGGCTAACGCCCGACCGGCAGCCGGAGAACGGTCAGGGACAGCGCCGGGAAGGTGTACGAGAACTTCG
>DATJYD010000192.1:0-4157 GCA_035499755.1 Fimbriimonadaceae bacterium | reverse complement strand
CCGTTAAATAGCCCGCAAAGTCCTCCCGCGGCCAGGCCCATGAGAACTGCGAACCAGGGCGAGTGATTGGCGAGGGACAGGGCCACGACGACGGTAATCAGCGCGACGCCGGAGCCGACCGACAGATCGATGCCCGCCGCGATGATCACGAGGGTCATCCCGAGCGCGGCGGTGGAGGTGATCGTCGCCTGAATCGCGATCGTCTCCATGTTCGAAAACGTCAGGAACGTGTCGGGCAGCTTGATCTTGAAGTAGATGAATAGCGCGCAGACGGCGACGATAAGGCCGAGGAGATTGAAGGTCGAGGCGAGCCGGGATGCCCGCGAAGCAAGCTCGCGGACACCGCCGCGAGCTTGAGTCGATTCGCTCGGATTCTCTACCGACATTATTTGGCGGGAGCAACGAGAGGAGCGATGTCGGGATTGTCGATGTTATCCTTGGTCACGAGGGTCGCGCCCGTGTCCTCGTCATGCTGTTTTTGCTTCGTCTTGATAAAGTCGACCAGCGTCTTGACGCCGTCATGGCCCATCTTGACCGGATTCTGGACGACGAGGGCGTCGATCTCCCCGCTCTTCACACCGGCAACCAGTTCGGGCGCGGCGTCGAAGCCGACGAACTTCACCTTGCCCGCCCATTTGTTCTCTTCCAGCACCTTCATCATGCCGTAGGTGGAGGATTCGTTCGGGCAGAAAATGCCATCCAGGGCGAGTGAGCCATCAGGTTTCTTGAAGCGCGCCAGCATGTTCTCGGCGTTCGTCTGAGCCGTGCCTCGCGTGGCTCCGGCTTCCGTGTTGTCGCTCACGATCTTGATTCCGGGAGCCTTTGCGCGGATCTCGTCTTCAAATCCCTTTTCGCGGGCATCGGTGCTGGCGGAGCCCTTCTCGTAGCGGAGAACTCCGATATTGCCCTTGCCGTTGAGGAGCTTGATCATCTCGTCGGCATCGATCTTGCCTCCGTTGGCGTTATTGGTCGCAACCATCGCGACGTATTTGTCGGTCTTCAACCCGGAGTCGATGATCACGACGGGAATTCCCTGCGCCTCGGCATCCGCGACAGGCTTGACGAGGGCTTGGTCATCCAGCGGCGCGAGCACGATCCCTTTCACGCCACGACTGATCATGTTCTGAACCATGTTGATCTGGCTCAGCTTGTCATCCTCTTTCTCCGGGCCCTGGAAGTCGATGGTGACGCCAAGCTCCTGTCCAGCGGCGTCGGCACCCTCTTTCACGTGTTTCCAGTAGTCGTGGGTTGACCCTTTCGGGATGACGGCGATGGTCATGGAGTTCGCCGGAGTCGGGTTCCCGGTGTTGCCGGAAGTCGAGGGGGTGTTGTTGGCGTTTCCGTTCGAGGGAGTCGTTCCGTTGTCGGATCCGCTGCTGCAGCCGGCGATCACGAGGGCGATCGCGGCGAGGAAGATGGTTGCTCGATATTTCATTGTCGTTTCTCCTGTCGAGGCATTCCAAGGCTTGCGGCTTTGTCGAATCCCCGCAGAAGCCTGCGCTACCCGGATTTTTGCACGATCCGGTCAAGGCACGCGCGGCTGGCCAAGCCTGAGGAGCGTTTACGCTCCAAACTCTGATCTTAACCTTTTTTGGATGCAGATCGTGCGGGCGTTCATGCCCGGGAAGCGCCCGCCAACAATCATCACGTCACGGGTGCCAATAGGGATGATTGTTGATCGGGACATCTGGGCTGACCCGCGGCTCACCCACCCGGGTTTAAGAGCCGGACAGCGTGCACCACGCGCTGACGCTGGAAACGTGGGTTCGTCCCGACGAGATCACGGCCGGAGACTGGAGCACGGTGACCTGGTTTCCATCGATGAAGTGATCGAAGCCGTAGGACAGCGCGACGCGCTGGTTCAACTCGGGAATCGTCCCAAAGTAGAGCGGCATCGTCCCGGCCGGGCAAAGAGACTGGCAAAACGCGGGATCGGCGGGTATCCAGCCAAATCCGGGAATATAGAACTCCGCCCACACGTGCCATTGGTTGGTCCCGGCGATCATTCCGGTCGCGGCTCGAGCCGGGATTCCGGCATTTCGGCAGCAGGCGACGAAAAGGGAGGTGAACCCGCCGCAGTCGCCGTGCCCGGAGTGGAGGGCGTTCAGAGCATCGGGCTTCGCAGTGGTCGTTACGTAGCGCGTGTGGGCGACGACCGCTTCGAATAGCTTTTGGGCGACGTCATACGACGCCATCTTGCTTCGGTATCCGCCGGGAAGCGTCTTCGCGACAAAGCGGGCGAGGTCCGAGTTGCTGGACTCGACAAGGGTCTCCGGCTTGAGCCAGCAAGCGACATCGGCGGGAAGATCGGAGTAAGAATCGAACCCCACTCCTTCGAGGACAGCCGGATTGACGCGAGACGAGGACGCGGTGGCCTGGAATTGATAGGCCACCGAACCCACCTGCGGCGAGAGCGTCACCGGCTCATCGAAGGGCGTGCTCGGCAGGATCGCATCCGGCTGCAGCGAATCGGTCACGGTCTGGAATCCGCCGCTTACGGGAACCGGCGACACCCATTCCAGCCCCGAGATCGAACCGGAGGAGAGCTTCGCCGACGCGCCGAACGAAGCGGTCAGACTCTTGGCGCCGAAGAACTCGATTCCCGCGCCGGGGACGGAAGGGGTCGCCTGGATCGTCAGAGGCGGGCCGGCCTTGTCCGTCGAGGTCACGACCGTGGCCTTGATGCTCATCGCATTCGGGAGCAGGACCGGATAGGGGCCCCAGACGACATAGGCTTCGCCCGTGAAGCGGAATGAATCGGAAGTGCGGCTAATATAGGGCAGGTCGAATCGGACGCGGTACGGGCCATTGAGGTTGGCGTCCACGTGCAGCCGCGCCGTCATGTAGAAGGTATCTCCGACCTCGAGCGCGACCGGATTCCCGGAAATGTCGCTCGGATACGCCTTCTCGATGGTGATCGATCCCGCGGAGGCGGCGGCCGCGATCAGCGTAGACAGCAAGATGACGATTCCCTTCACACCGTTGGGGAACGCACAAGCTATGCCAACGGCGGTTTTTGTTAACCTGACCTTCGCGCGGCGGGGCCGGAGGCCAAGTAAGATTGCCATTGTGAAGCGATCCGTCGTTCTCGTTCTCTTTTTCGCCGCCGTCGCCGTCGCTCTCACCGCCGGCTACAAGGTCATCCAGGTCCAGGCTCTGCTCAATGCAACCGGCAAAGCGATCGCTCCCGTCGACAAGGGAGTCACGGTCGGCAGCTATCCAGTCCAGATGAAGCTGTCGCCAAACGGGCGCTGGCTCGTCGTCACCAACACCGGCTTTCGCGAGCAGCTTAGCGTTATCGATACGAAGAGCGGCCAAGTCGCTTCCACCCTCGACTTCAACAAGAGCCTTGGACGGCGCGCCAAGGAATCGCTCTATTGGGGACTCGACTTCGTCGGCGACGACCTGTACGTGTCGCGCGGCCCGGAGCAGAAGGTGTCGGTCTACAGCGTGGGCGAAGATGGAAGCCTGACTCTCAAGCGAGACATCTCGAACCCGAAAGGCGCGGACGAGAAGCTCGACAACTTCGTTTCCGGCCTTGTCTGCGACAGCACGACCCTTTATGCCCTCAACAACGTCGCGGGGACCGAGACCCAGTGGCGGGGGACGGTGAGCGAGATCGATCTCGCGAGCGGCCAGTCTCGCGGCAAGATCTCGGTCGGCGGATTCCCGCTCGACGCGGTGATGACCAAGGACGCGGGCGGCCAGACGAAGGAGGTCTGGGTCTCGTCCGAGCAAGACGGCGTCGTCAGCTATTTCCACCCCGGGGCGCGCGTCGCCGACAACCTCCAGGTCGGGGCGAATCCGACCGCGATGCTTCTCCGAGGAAGCACGCTCTACGTCTCGAACTCCGGCAGCGACACCGTCAGCCTGATCGATACCGACAAGCACCTGGTCGCAAAGACCATCCTTCTTCGCCCGCCGATGCTGCGCGGACTTCCGGTTTGCACGCCCCTGGGGCTCGATCTCTCTCCGGACGGATCGACCCTCTACGTGGCGCTCGCCGACATGAACGCGGTCGCGGTGGTCGACGTCGCGAAGGGCCAGGTCAAGGGCTACATTCCGGTTGGATGGTATCCGACCGACGTCAAACTTTCGCAGGACGGCTCCCGCCTCTTCGTCTCCAATGCGAAGGGCATCGATACGCGGATTCCCAA
>DATJYD010000191.1:0-3116 GCA_035499755.1 Fimbriimonadaceae bacterium | reverse complement strand
ATCAATGCGGCGGCGGCGGCCAAGGACAGGCGCACCTCGAGAAAAGCCTTTTACAATGGGCTTCAATCGTACGTGCAGAACCTGTTCACGGATCCCAACGTGGTAGCCCAGTTCGGTTTCACGCCCCGCAAGACGGCCACGCAGGACACGGCGACGAAGTCGCTCGCCGTGCAAAAGCGAGCCGCCACGCGCAAGGCGCGGCACACGATGGGCAAAAACCAGAAGGCGGGGGTTCACGGCACGGTGCCATCGGCCGCGCCGGTCGCAAGCGGGACGCAAGCCCCGCAGGCGACACCTCCCACGCCGGCTTCTCCGACGCCGGCCGTCGTGCCGTCGCCGGGAGGGACGCCCCAGACGCCAGTTGGGCCCGAGCCGGTGACGCCGGCACCGGTCACGCCCGCGCCAGCGGCCGGACACTGAAGTCACGCAGCGGCCCCCGCGGGTAATGCGTTGGCCTGGTGAATCGGTAAAAACAAGAACAGGAGGCGCCTCCGATCAGGGGTCGGGGCTCGGTAAGCGCCGGGAGACCGGCAGGAGGATGCAGGTGACTGAGAAGGTGAAACACCAAGCCTACGAAGAAATCCTGCCCCGGGAGGAGTCCGCCCCCGGGAAGTCCAGTCCTTGCGGCCCGCGGGGTGACTCGCGGGACGAAGCGTAGGAGGACGGATGAACGGGCCGGGAGATACAGCCCCGAAAGCGACTTCATCGACAGAGCCGACGCCGTCGAGTCAGGCGGAAGGCCATGGAGCGAGCCCGATAAGAGCGGAAGTGGGCTCGTCTCTCTGTCCGGGGTCGAAGAACTCGGCACGTTCGTACATGCCTTCGGCACGGGAACCGGGAGACCTCGGAGGAGCCTCACCGCCCACAGTGGACGGTAGGCAAAGGCGGGAAGGCCTTGAGCCGCAATCCGCGCAGTATGCCACCGAGGAGTCGGACGCGGTCGTAGTACCCGAGAAGCCGACGAAGACGAGGGTAACGCCCGTCGAGCCGGTGGAGGGAAGGGCCGCGGCTAAGGGAAAATCTGCTGCACGAAACGCGTCCCCGGCTCAGGACGGGCAAGACGCGCTCACGTTCCTGCAGCGGATCGGGAGACGAGCCAAGGACAAGCCAAAGGAGAAGCTCACCAACCTGGTCAGCCACATCAAGCTGCCGCTGCTGAGGGAGGCGTATCAACGCCTGCGTCGGAAGTCGGCAGCGGGCGTGGATGGGGTCACGTGGGACGAGTACGGCGAGGGCCTCGATGCGAAGCTGCTCGACCTGCAAGACCGCGTGCACCGAGGCAGCTATCACCCTCAACCCGTGCGGCGCGTGCACATCCCGAAAGGCGATGGCAGCACGCGCCCGCTCGGGATTCCTTCGCTGGAAGACAAGATCGTCCAGCAGGCGGCGAGGATGGTACTGGAGCCGATCTACGAGGCGATGTTCGTCGGGTTCTCGTACGGGTTCCGACCCAGGCGGTCGCAACACGACGCACTCGACGCGCTCGCGGCGGCGATCGCGCGCAAGGTGAGCTGGGTGCTCGACGCGGACATCCGGTCGTTCTTCAACACGATCGACCATGGGTGGATGCAGAAGTTCATCGAGCACCGGATCGGGGACTCACGGATGGTGCGGCTGCTGATGAAGTGGATGCGCGCCGGCGTGATGGAGGACGGAGAGCTCCACGCCGTGCAGGAGGGTTCGCCACAGGGGGCCGTCATATCGCCCCTGCTGGCTAACATCTATCTGCACTACGTGATCGACCTGTGGGTCCATCAATGGAGAAAACGGCATTCGCACGGTGAGGTGTACGTTGTGCGTTACGCCGACGACCTGGTGATGGCCTTTCAGAGAGAGCAGGACGCGCATGCGGTGCACGAGGCCCTAGGCCAACGGCTCGCGCGCTTCGGCCTGGAGCTGCACCCGGATAAAACCAAGGTGCTGGAGTTCGGGAGATTTGCTTGCGAGGATCGGGCACGTCGGGGCCTTGGCAAACCCAAGACGTTCGACTTTCTCGGTTTCACGCACATCGTCGGCGTCAGCCGAAGCGGGAAATCTCAACTCCAACGATGTACCTCGCGCAAGAAACGGCGAGCTAAGCTCGCCGCCATCAAGGAAGAGTGCCAGAAGCGCCGACATCGGGATGTGGCCGAGCAGCACGCGTGGCTCTGTAGCGTGCTGACCGGCCACTACCGCTACTACGGCGTCCCTACGAACATGCGCGCGCTTCGGCAGTTCGAGGACGCCGTGACGACCATCTGGCATCGGGCGCTTCAGCGGCGCAGTCAGCGGGGGTCATGGACTCTCGTACGGCAGCGATCGTTCAAGCGACGCTTCCCCTTGCCGCCTCCCCGTATCGTGCATCCCTGGCCCAGCCGGCGGTTCGCCGCCCGTTGACCCAAGGTGGGAGCCCGGTGCGGGAAATCCGCTCGCCGGGTTCTGTCCGGGGGGCGGCCCGAAAGGGCCGTCCCTACCGGGACCCTCCTGTTTGCTTTTGTGGGGTCCCGGATTTGGCCGACGAGGGTTCGGATCCCTTCTTCAGCTCCGCAGGCTACGAAGTCGCTGGAACGCAGCCGACTTTCGCGAGTAGCGGAGCCGGCGTTGCCCACTCATTGCCCAACGGAGCGACCACGGGGCGATGCAGGCGGCCATTCGTAGCCGCGACACGCGCCGTTCGCGTTGCCGACGTTCCGAGTTCGTCGCCCGCTGAACGGCGAGTCAGCAGAACCAAATACGGCGGCCTGACCGGCGTGGGGCGAACGCTGAACGCGCTTACTTGGGTCGTGTCATCCCCACACCGCTCCCATGGCTCAGCAAGTCGATCGCAGGAAGTCGAGATCGAACGGCGAATCCGGAAGATCAGTACGTTTGTCCCAAATGGATATCGCGTCGAACAATCGAGCACTCTCCTGTAGGGAATCTGTGAGGCTTTACTCCGGCTCAACGCGGCCGAGCACTTCATCGGTTGCGAGTTCGAGTTCGGAGACTTCCGCATCGGTCAAAGGGCGAACGCGTGTTAGCAGCGCGGCCTTTGGGATGGCTCGCAGCTGAAAGGCAAGAGCCACGGAGTCATCGGGCAGCCCCTCCGTCGGTTCCCTGCACCAGAGCCGTGCCCGCGAGCTGAGCGCGATCGAGGT
>DATJYD010000190.1:0-3806 GCA_035499755.1 Fimbriimonadaceae bacterium | reverse complement strand
TGGCGAAAGCGTTCATCGCCGGCCCAACGACGAGCTTGCCGAAGTCGATCGTCAAGCCTCGTGGCTCCGGATCGTCCTGGACGGCGGCTTCGCGTCATGGTCGACGAGGAACCCACGCTGGCGAAGCCAGGCGATCTCTTCGCGAGGAAGGCGGATCGTCTGGTTTGGCCCGAATTCCTGGACGCTGGGAACGAGGATTGGCTCCCCCGTTTCCGGATCGCGCCCGGCGAAGGACTTTGCGTTACTCCTCGGAACGCAGACCGTCCGACCCGGCTTGACGACACCGGTTTCAAGCTGTGGTGCTGTATTCTCAGCCATATTTTTGGTGGCTCCTTACGTATAAACCGCGTCGCAGACGGTCGCCGACAAGCATGCGTTGACGCGGCTCGGGATAACAATCGGAGAGGACTGCATCATCAGGAAGCGCTGAGCCGGGTCCTCAGTCACCCAAGTTTTCGGCGCGAACGGGAGCGTCGCATAATTGAAGGCAGGATCGAGGACCACGCCGAACGCCCGAGTTCCCATCATATCCGGACCGGACATAATAACGGTTCCATCGGTCAGCATCGGGTATTCGGTTCCAGCCGTTCCGCCCTCGGTGCCGCTGTCGACATACCACTCGTTGTAGACCCAGAGGTCGTATCCGCCCCATCGGCCCTTGTATTGTGCGCCGGCCTGGATCTGGGCGCCGGGGTCGATCGAGTTCGCGTAGTCGCCCAGCTTCGGATAATAGATCGCGCCCTTGAGAACCGGGTCGCAGATGAAGCCGAGCCAAGCGCTCGTAGTCATGACGATATCGGTCGTCTTGGCGCCGCTCTTCTTGAGGATCGTCCGCTGCCACGACTCGATGTTGCTCGTCGGGCTCGCGTTGCCGGCGAGCACGTTGGCCGCAGTCCACTTGGCTGTCCCGGTGAGGGCGACCGTGAGGGATGAGTCTCGGCCGAAGTCGACCACAACAGACGGATAACCGTCGCCCGTGACCGTGACAGAGCCGTTATCAAGAGCCTGGGCCGCCATCCACTCCAGCCGGCGGGTGATCATGTCGATCTGGTCGGTGAGCTCGAATTCAAGGTTGGCCGCCTCGCGCTCGGCGCCCGTGAGTTCGCCGGCAATGCGCTCGCCGATCTGACGGCGGACGGGGCGGCGAAGATCAGGCGCCCGCTTGTCCTTGATGTAGGCCGGCTTGAATAGGTTGGTCTGGTAGCGCCGCGCCTCAACGAGCTTTCCTTCGACGAGCGGCGAGACGAACGGCGCGATCCGACGAATGCCGATGTCGACGTCGATCGCCACCTCTTCTGTGTCGGACATGACCTGGTTCGGGAAAAACCGATCGAGCAGAAACCGTACCGGCCGCTTGAGATTCGGGACGGTCTGGATGAGGACGGCCGTATCATAGGGCAGGTTCGTTCCGGCCGGCCCGAGGGTCGTGGTTGCCATAATAATTCACTCCTTTCATCTGCCGCGGGCCGCCGCGGCCTAGACTTGTTTGCCGAAATTAAGCCGGATCGGCCGCCGAGACGGAGGTCTTGACGTAGATCGAGAGAGGCCTCAGAGCCGGCTTGAGAGATGCCAGAGTCCACGTCGGGTCATAGATGAGCGCTGGCCCGTTGAACTCACCCTGGAGATACATGCCAGCGGTGACGGCGGCCGATGTCGAGTCGACGTAGTCCGCGAGAATGCCGGCAGGCACCTCGCTTCCATCGGTGGCGGTCGCGACGGAAAGCTTCCATTGCCCGACGTTGGTGGGGTTCGACGTGATCACATACGTATCCGCAGCCGCCGTGCTGCTGTCGGTGATCGTGAAGTTGATCTCGGAGTTGGCGTAGGCTGTCCCGACCGTAGCCGGAGGAAGCGACACGCCATCCGGACCCGTGACCGTGCACGAGGCGGTCGAGCTCGTCGATGAAGCGACGATCGTGTAGTTCCCAGGCTTGGCGTATTTCCCGAGCGAGATCGAACCGACAGACGAGGCGCCTGTGTTCGCCGTTCCGCCGCTGAGGTTGGCGGGGACGGTGAACGCCGACGAGTTCGACGTCGCCAGGGTGTAGCCGTTGCCGCCAGTTCCGATGATGATCGACTTCGCCGTGATCGTCGCGTTCGACACGGTGTAGGTCATCTTCGAGATGTTCGTGTCGGTCGAGGCGTTGAGGAACGCGCAGAGCTGATTGGCCTGCTGATAGAGCGTCGAGGACGGCGCGACAGGCTGTCCCTCCGTAGCGGACCAGGGAACGATCCAGAGCGTGTTGTCGGTCGGGTTTTCGAGGTAGCCGGTCGGCATGGTTTTGAAAGTGAGGACGGTGCCGTTGACCGTGAGAGTGTCGCCGGAGGACGGGAGAGCGGCGACAACGATCGTGCCGGAAGCATACGCTTTGCCGGTCGACGCGGTCGCGGTCCCGAACAGAATTTGCCCCATCACAGACCCGCGGTTGAGCGTGGCGCCGCTCGCGACGGTGACACTATCCGTCACGATCTTGAGGTCGCCTGCGATGAGCTGATCCGGAAGGAAAGTCTCGGAGATAGCCCACGGCTGAGCCGGGTTGTTCCCCGAGGGAATGATGGTGAGCGCCATGAAACTATTCTCCTTTTCTGAGGGTTTTTACGGCCTCGTAGGCCTCGACCGCCTCATTGAGTGAGTCGGGATATGTGTCAACGTAGTAGCCCTTAACCTTCTCGGCTCGCTCCTGGACGAGCCGGATCGCGCCTTCCATTGTGTCCGACGTAGCCACGACCGCTCCGATCTCAGGCAGACCGACCTGCTGGGGCGCGACGTAGTATCGACCGTCGATCACGGTCAGGTTGCGCAGCTTGACGAACTCTCGCAGCCCCTTCGGGAACTCGACTTCCTGCCAGTTCTTGTCGGCCCATGTGGAATGAAGCAGTAGCTCCGCTCCGAATCGGCCGACATATTTCGGCTCGACGACGACACCCTCTGCTCCTTCCCAGAGGATGTCGGACCAGTTCGCGACGAATGCCTCGAAGAGTTCACCAGGAGGAGATCCGAAGCGCGCGCACGGGTCGATGAGATAGGCCTTCCCGTCCGGCGTCGCGCGGATCTCAGATGAGAAAAACCCGCGATAGTTGAACGCGCGCATGATCGGCGCTAGTTTTTTGTTTACCGACTTAACGCACTCGGGAAGGTCTTCGTATTTCAACGCCTCGCCGAGGTAGCCGCGGTCTTTCACCTCAAGACCGAAGGCGGCGCCCGAAGCGAACTTTCCGTCTATGCAGAACCCGTCGTATCCAACTTCGACTGCGTCGTTGATCGCCGCCTCGACGACGAACTCAATAACCCGTTTTTTCGCTCCGAGCGACCATTCTAGCTCGTCGAGTTTCGGCTCGATGTTGCGATAATTGCGGGCGTGGAATGTTTCGAAGTCGCCCCGCGTGAATGATACCTTGACGAATACGTCGTCATTTTCCCGAAGGAATTCCCTCAGAGCATCAAGGCCGGTGATGACCTTGAAAGGCCCGATGTCGATCCCGGCGTCGGCGCACGTTCGCTTGGACCATGCCCGGTCGAGCTCGAGGTTCTCTCCCATGCGCCCGCCCCAGACGCGCTTTCCCAGATCGACGAGATGCTTCTGCAGCGGCCCATAATAGACATCCGGGAAGACCCATAGGTCCACGTCGTCGACGATCTCGAACGGACTCCGGACTTTGGTTAGGCCTGGGACTCCCTGCCCGACAAGCGTCGAGTTGCTTTTCGGGAAGGCCGACATCCACTCGTTGAAGTAGAAGACCCGACCGAAAGACGGAATGAGGGTGATCGCCAACTCTACGAAGAGCCCATTGTCGACTACGCAGAC
>DATJYD010000189.1:0-3793 GCA_035499755.1 Fimbriimonadaceae bacterium | reverse complement strand
CAAGAGAGATCTCGATCGTCTTCTCCACATCCTTGGGAAGGCCAAATTCGAGGTCCTCGAATCGCACCCGCGGGCCGCCTCTGGCTCTCCCCTGCCGCTGTTCTTCGGCGACGCCTCCGCCGAAGAACTGGCTGAAGAAGGACTCGAACCCGCCTGCGTTCCCATACTGGGTCTGGAAATCCTCGCCGGGGACGCCTCCCGTGAAGTTCCCCGCGTGCTCCCACTGCTCTCCGAATTGATCGTAGAGCTTCCGCTTTTCGGAGTCGCCGATCACGTCGTAGGCTTCGCTGACCTCCTTGAACTTCGCCTCCGCGGATTTATCGCCGGGATTCACGTCGGGGTGGTATTTCCGAGCGAGCTTACGGTAGGCGCTCTTGATCTCCTTGTCATCCGCGTTCCGATTCACGCCCAGAGTTCGATAGTAGTCTTTAGCCATATACGCTAGCGCTCAATCACATGAGTATATAACGCTCAAGGCGCATCCATCGGTTTCATTCTCGACAAGAGGCCCAGCCCGGATTACCGGTGAGTCCTTCGCAGGGCTGGCTCCGTCTGCTGAGGGAAGTGCGCTTCGCCGCCCGCCCTTCCAGAATTGCTGGTTCGAGCGCAAGAAAAGCACTATATGGGGTGAACGCGCGGGCTGCCCGAACCGACAATTTAGGGTCGATGGAGCTCCGTAGCCTCGAGATCAAGATATCGCGAAGCGAGAACCTGCCGGTTCTTCCCCAGATCGCAAGCTCGGTCCTGCATCTTGTCGACGATCCCGACTCCTCAGCGCGCCAGATGGAGCAACTCATCATGCGCGACTCGGCGATCGCGGCTAAGATCCTGCGGGTCGCGAATTCCTCCTACTACGGTCTGAGCCAGGTTACTTCGATCAATCGCGCGATCTCGATCCTCGGGATCAACACCGTGCGATCGCTGGTGGTCGGGATCTCCTATCAGCAGATGATCGCGACGCGCCAGTCCTCGACTCAGTTCTCCCGGGTCGAGTTTTGGCGGCACAGTGTGGCCGTCGCGACGGCAGCGAAGATTCTGGGGAAGCTGAAGATGCCCGCCCGCGCCGAGGAGCTATATAGCGCGGCGCTGATGCACGACGTTGGCCTTCTCGTGCTCGATCGCTTCGCTCCTCAGCAGTTGGATGAAGCGTTCGTATATGCGACCGAGCAGCACATTATGCTCCACCAGGCCGAGCAGCTTCTCTTCGACTTCGACCACGCGCAGATCGGCGGCCTTCTGGCGACTCGATGGGGCATGACGGGAGCCCTCAAGGACGCCATTCAGTTCCACCACGCGCCCTGGGACTCCGAGGAGCACTCCGAGTTCACCGCTTTCGTCACCGTCGCGGATCTCCTCGCCCACCAGTGCGGCTACGACAACAACATTGCCAATGAGACGGTTGAGATCGATTCCGACCTCTTGGGAATCGTCGGCCTTCCCGCCGAACAGCTCGACCCGATCAAAGCGGTCATCGTGAACGAGATCCGCAAGGCGGAAGAGGCCCTAAAGATCAACGTTGGCGCGAAGGCGGCGTGAGGCGCCAGACGCCAGGCGCCTGGCGCCTGGCATCAGTCGTTCTCATGCGCCGCCCGCTGCTTCGCGTACTCCTGGATCAGGCTTTGCTGTTCCGGCTGCGGGAGGTCCTCATAGTGAGACACCTGCTGCCGGAAACGGCCGCGGCCCTTCGTGATCGAACGGAGATCGAGCGCGTAGCGCATCATCGTCGCCATCGGCACAATCGCACGGATGCGCGTCTTGCCGGGGGCGATGGGGTCCATTCCGAGCAGCCGCCCGCGCCGGCCGTTTAAGTCGCCGACCACGTCGCCCACATTCTCGTCGGGTACGTCGACCTCCAGCGTGAGCAGAGGCTCCAGAATCGTGGGCGTCGCCTTCTCCGCCGCGTTTCTCAGGGCGATCGCGCCCGCCAGCTTAAAGGCGGCTTCGGAGGAGTCGACCTCGTGGTAGCTGCCGTCATAGACCGTCACCTTGAGATCGATGACCGGATAACCGGCGACGAGACCGTGGTCCATCGCCTCGCGGATTCCCTTTTCGATCGCGGGGATGAAGTTCTTGGGGATCGCTCCGCCCACAACCTTGTTCTCGAACTGGAATCCTTGCCCTCTGTCGAGCGGCTCCAGCTCGATCCAGCAGTCGCCGAACTGGCCCTTGCCGCCGGTCTGGCGCTTGTGCCGCCCTTGGGCCTTGGATGAGCTCCGGACGGTCTCCTTGTAAGGCACCCGGGCGTCCTCGATCTTCACGTTGACGCTGAACTTGCTCTTGAGCTTCTCGATGACCGTGTCGAGATGGATGTCGCCCATCCCTTCGAGGATCTCCTGGTGCGCCGTGGCGTCGCGCGTGTGCCTGAACGTCGGGTCTTCCTCCACAAGCCGTTGAATCGCGCTGCCCAGCTTGTCTTCGTCGGCCTTCGTCATCGGGACGACGGCGATGCGGTAGATCGGCTCGGGAAAAGCGATCGGCTCGACCTGAAGGCGATCCTTCGTAGTGGTGAAAGTGTCGCCGGTATGGGTGTCGCTGAGCTTCGCGATCGCGCAGATGTCGCCCGCGACGACCGCCGTAGCCGGCTCCTGACCTT
The DNA here is from genome assembly GCA_035499755.1 of Fimbriimonadaceae bacterium. Classification (GTDB taxonomy): domain Bacteria; phylum Armatimonadota; class Fimbriimonadia; order Fimbriimonadales; family Fimbriimonadaceae; genus JAEVZK01. The sequence continues at coordinate 1,200 of DATJYD010000189.1, read as the reverse complement.
TGCCGTGGGGATAGAAAAGGTTGTGGACCCGCTCCGCCTTGTCCCGCGTGATGTTCAGGACATTATCGTCGACCTTGAGCGTGCCGCTCAACATCCTGAGGTAGTTGATCTTTCCCACGTAGGGGTCGGCGGTGGTCTTGAAGACAAAGCCGCACAGAGGGCCGCTTGCGTCCGGAGCCAGCTTCTTGCCCTCGACCTCCTTCGGCATGTCGGCCGGCGAAGGCAGTTCGGCTACGATTCTGTCGAGGAGCGTCTGGACTCCGATTCCGCTCGCCGCCGATCCAAGCATGACGGGGACGACCTTGCCGTGCTCGATACCGGCGAGAAGACCGCGCTCGATCTCATCGGAGGTGAGCTCTTCGCCATCCAGGTACTTCATGGCGAGTTCGTCGTCGCCTTCGGCGGCGGCATCCATCGCCTTGTCGCGAAGCGCTTTCGCGGCGTCGGCGTAGCCGGTCGGGACCTCATCGATCTCCTGACCCCGATCCTTGCCCTTGTAAACCTTCATGTTCATCAAGTCCAGGACCCCGCTAAAGGCGGCCTGATGGCCGATCGGAATCTGGACCTGGACGACCTTGTGGCCGTAGCGCTCGTGGAGGGTCTCCATGAGGCCGTCAAAATCTGCGTTGTCGCGTTCGAGCTTGTTGACGAAGATGCAGACGGAGAGGCCATGCTTCTCGGCGACTTCCCAGGCAATCTCGAAGCCGACGTCGATATCCCTCTTCGCCTCCGTCACGATGATCATGGATTCGACGACTCGCGCCGCCGCGTGAAGATCGCCGATAAAGTCCGGGTAGCCGGGCAGATCGAGGATATTGATCTTGTGCTCGTGCCACTCGATCGGCAGGACGCTCGCGTTCAGCGAGATCTTGCGCCGGATTTCGATCGGATCGTAATCGCTCTGGGTGTTGCCGGCTTCGACGCTGCCGACGCGGTCGGTTGCTCCGGCGGTATAGAGCAAGTGTTCGACAAGCATCGTCTTGCCTGAACCGCCATGGCCGACAATGGCCACGTTTCGTATCTTGTCTGCGGTGTACTGCTTCACCTAGACCCCCTATCGGATTTTGGATTTTGGTTTTTGGATATGGGTCGGGGGATGTGGTCGTTGGGCAGCCATCCTCCGCGCATCTCACCATCTTACTGGTTTTCCTAAGCTCAGGTTTAGAGGCGGTTCCGCTGTCGTGGGCGCCCCGCTTAGAG
>DATJYD010000188.1:0-5355 GCA_035499755.1 Fimbriimonadaceae bacterium | reverse complement strand
CTGTGTGTCGGTCAGATTGTCGCCGACGTCGTTGTGCGGCCAGTCGATGCGTTGCCTGAGCCGGGTACGTTGGCCCTGGTCGAGGACCTGACACTTGTTCCCGGCGGGTGCGCCTGCAACGTCGCCGCCGTGCTCGGCAAGCTCGGCGCTTCGGTCTCGATGGCCGGACTCGTCGGGGATGACGCGATCGGCGCATCGATCGTGGCGCAAGTGGAGCGGTACGGAGTCGACGTCGGTCAGGTGAGGCGAAGCAAGGAGATCGTGACCTCCGCCGTCATCGTCGTCATCCCGAGCCATGGCCGCCAGTCGTTCCTCTACAAGAACGGCGGCACCGAAGTCTACGACATCTCAAGGGTCCCGATCGAGACGTTCGGCGACTTCGGTTTCGTTCACATCGGTGGCGCGATGAAGCTGCGCAGCTTGAACCTCGCCCGAGTCTTGAGTGAAGCGCAACACAATGGTTGCATTACTTCTCTCGATACCGATTGGGACCCGACCGGCCGGTGGATGGATATCCTCGCACCGGCTCTTCCCCATCTCGATATCCTAATCACGAACGACCAGGAAGGCGCGCCTCTCACTGGCGAGACCGACCCCGCCGCGATCGGCCGGAAACTCCTGCAGATGGGGCCGAAGACCGTTATCGTCAAGCTTGGTGGGGAGGGCTCGCTTCTCGTCGCTTCGGATCGTGCGGAGCATTTCCCGCCCTATAAGGTCGACGTAATCGATACGACCTGCGCGGGCGACTCCTTCATCGCCGGTCTCCTTTACGGATTGTCGGGCGGCAAGACGATCGAGCAATCGATGCGCCTCGGCAATGCCTGTGGGGCTCTCTGCGTCACCCAGATCAGCCATTTCGGCATTCGCGACGCCGCTTCCGTTCTCGCCCTCATACAATAGAAGCGGATGAGGAAAAAGGCGGCGCCGAAAACCGGAGAGGGCCTGTTCGGAGTCAAGCCCGACGTGCGGTTTCGAATCGTGGAGCTCGATCTCTGCGGCGCGGAACACCTGAGGCAGGCGGCGGAGACGATCGTCGCCGCTTTCAAAGAGGCCGTCCCCCGACTGACGCTCGAGAGCGCGGTCGATGAGGTTCAGGAGATGCGCACTCGCCTCGCTCTCGCTGCGATCGATCAACGCAACCGGCTCGTCGGCGTAATCGGCTCGATCCCCGCTCACGGCGGCGGCGCTTGGGAAATCCACCCCCTCGCCGTCCATCCGAACGTGTGGCGAGGTGGCATTGGCCGTGCGCTCGTCCACGCCCTCGAAGCCAGAGCCGCGATACAGGGCGTGACGACGATGTTCGTCCGAGCACAGGATCGGCACGGGAAGACCTCCTTGAGCAACGTCGACCTCTATGCCGCTTTGCCCGCCTGCCTCGATCGCGTCAGCTTCACCGGCCCCCACCCGGCGGCTTTCTTCTTGCGCTGCGGCTACCGCATCGTAGGGGCGATCCCCGATGCCAGCGGACCCGGCCATCCCGACATTTTCCTCGCCAAGCGGCTCAACTAACCCCAATACGGTTTCGTTTGGGCCGCCGGCCGTCGAATCGGCTCCGCCTCCGAGGCGGTGGGTTTCGGTGGATTCGGTGGTTCGGTCTCCTTAAGTAAACAGCATTGCAACTGACCCAGTGATCGCACGACTCCGCTCGCGCCCAAGGAGCGGATTCCGAGATCCGCGGTCCCGGGCTCGGTATCCTTAGCCCTATGCCGGAGTTGCTGCTGGAACTTGGATGCGAGGAATTGCCCGCTTCCTTCGTCGAGAAGGCATACACCGACCTGCGCGACAATCTCGCCGCCCTGTTGGCCAAGGCCGGTGTTCTCAAGGGCGAAAGCATCTGCCTCGGCACGCCGCGGCGCCTGATCGTTGATTTCCCGGCTCTCGACTATCGCCAGGAAGATTCGACCAAAGAGCAGCGCGGACCCGCTCTCAAGGCAGCCTACGACGCCGATGGCAACCCGACTCCCGCGCTGCTCGGCTTCTGCCGGTCGCAGGGGGCCGATCCGAAGGATCTGCGTAAGGACGACCAGTACGTGTGGGTCACGAAGACGATCCCCGGGCGGAACACGAGCGAGCTTCTCGCCGAGATGATCCCGCAGGCGATCCGGAGCCTCAATTTCGAGAAGTCGATGCGCTGGGGCGCATCGCGGATGCGCTTTGCGAGGCCCATCCGGTGGATTCTCGCCGCATTCGACGGCGAGGCCGTGGACTTCGAGATCGAAGGCGTCCGAGCCGGGCTCGCCAGCCGAGGCCACCGCTTCTACGCTCCGGAGCAGTTTACGGCGAGGAGTCTCTCCGAGCTTCTGAGGGAACTGAGAAGCCGTAACGTCGAGCCCGATCCGCAGATCCGCCGGCAGAAGATCCTCACCGACGCCGGGCGCGCCGCCGACGGACAGCCCGTCCTCTCCGAAGCTCTCGTCGACGAGAACGTCTTCCTCACCGAATGGCCGGCCGCCCTTCAGGGCCAGTTTCGTCCCGAGTTCGAGTCGCTTCCCGAGCCCGTGCTCGTCACCGCGATGGCCAAGCACGAGAAGATGTTTCCGGTCCGCGACGATTCCGGCAAGCTGACCAACAACTTCGTGTTCGTGCGCAATTCGGGCGAGGAGGAAACCGTCCGGCGGGGCAGCGAATGGGTTCTGAACGCGCGCTTCAACGACGCCAAGTTCTTCTTCGACGAAGACGCCAAGCACAGCCTCGCCGAGTTCCTGGAGAAGACGGGCGGGATCGTCTTTCAAGAGAGCCTCGGTACCGTGCGTCAGCGTGCGGACCGTCTCGAAGCGCTCGCCGGCGAGATCGCCGCCGCGACGGGCGGCAACGAGGCTGAAATCGATCTTGCGCGCCTGGCCGGGCTCTACTGCAAAGCCGACCTCGCGACCGGCCTCGTCAGCGAGCTATCGTCGCTGCAGGGCGTCGTCGGCGGCGAGTACGCCAAGCGCGAGGGCCTTCCAGAGCCGGTTTGCTGGGCGATCGCCTGTCAGTACGACGTCACCCGCAACCCCAAACCCGATTCCGTGAAGGCAAGGACGGCGGTGCGCCTCGCGATGGCGGACGCACTGGACAAGCTCGCCGGTTACCTCGGGCTCGGACTGGAGCCGAGCGGTTCGAGCGACCCGTTCGGACTTCGGCGCGCCGCCACGACTCTGATCGAGGCCGCTTGGTCCTGGCCCGGGCTCCTGCCCCCGTACCACGAGTTCCTTTCCCTCGCGCTGAGCGGCTACGAGCGGCAATCCGTGAAGCTAGAGGCGAGCCGCGCCCATCCCGCTTTCGCCGCTCTCTTCGCCTCTCGCTATTCCGCGATGCTGCCCGAGGTCCGGCACGACATTCTCGATGCGGCGAGTCTCGCCGACATTCCCGCCGGAGTGACCAGCCCCAAACAGGTGGCGCTGCGAGTGAAAGTGCTCGAATCGATGGCCGGCGACGTGCCCTTCATCCAAACCGCGACGCGGCCGATGAATATCGTGATCGCAGCCCGCAAGAAGGGGATCGAGTTCGGCGAAGACGATCCTTACCGGCGTCTTGAGCATTCCGCGCTCGAATCCGCGACGGGGTTGGCCCTTCTCGCGTTGCTGAGGGAAACCGCGGAGCCGCTTGCGGAAGCCGCCTCGAAGGAAGACGCGAAGGCCGTGATCCGGCTTCTGAAAAACCTCGAAACGCCGATCAACGCATTCTTCGAAGCTACGATGGTCATGGACGATCAGCCGGAGGTCCGCTACGCCCGCCTGACGCTGATGCACGCCTGCTCGCTCGCGCTTCTGACCGCAGGCGACTTCACGAAGCTGGTGATCGAAGGCGCCTAGAGGGCTTGCCCTGCGAGGCTTGCGTCACTAACGCACACCCGGCTCGGGCCGTGCCGGGGGCTTTCAGCCCCCGCTCGGGCGGAGCCCGAGGATCTCGACCTTCGGAGTCGCCGGCACCTCTCAGAGGGACTCCACGCAACAGCCTCCTTGCTAGCCATCGTCCGATTCGATATCGCGCCCTTTCAGGGCGCACCCTCGGGGACCGGCTCCACCCAGGCCTAACGGCCTGGGCTAGGATCGGCTCGGCCCTTCGGGCCTGAACCTGCGGTCTGCCCGTTCGGGTGGTCGTTCATAGAGGCGTTGGAGGCCTCTACGCCTTCTTCGCTGCCTTCCGGACCGCGTCCTTGCCCTTGCCGATCTGCTCCTGCACCTTGCCGGCCTGCTTCTCGATTTCTCCCGCGGCCTTGTCTGAGTCGGAGTGCGTCACTTCGCCTTTCGCCTTCTTGATCGCGCCTTTCGCCTGATGAACCTTTCCCTTGATCCTGTCCTTATCCATGAGTTCTAACCTCCATTCGTCTCGTCCACCCCCGCCGCTGGCTTGAATCGAGGCAGACTTGTCGGACGTTTCGACTCGCGGCCACCCACAATGTTCCCCCGGTCCCAGGGTCCAAAGAGCGAGCCGACCGCGTGGAATGGAACCTAATCGGCCCGGGAATCCACCAAGAAACCAGTAGTCTGTCTAACCTGGCCCGAGCCTTTGCGGCAGGTATGGGCCGTTGATGGCGTTGAGGCGCCCATCTCCGGGCTTGACGAGCTACTGGATGCGTCGGCCGACCCGACGCACCAAGAGTGAAAGCCTATGAAGCGAACATTGTTGATCGGAGTTGTGCTCGCGATCCTCTGCCTCGGATGCAGTCAGCAGTCGAGGGAGGAGTACGGCGCGGCCGGAAAGAACGTAACCGAGGCGGCTAAGGAAACCGGGAAGGGCATCGCCGCCGACGCCAAGCAGGCCGGCGCGGCCGCCAGCAAGGCGGCCAAGGACGTCGGCCACGATATCCGGGAGTCCACCGACAAGTCCAAAGGCAAGGGCTAAGGTCGCGAGACTGAGCGGCCTGTCGGCAAGATCCCGAACCATGCAGTGGGCAACAAGCCGTAGCGGCAGGGCTTGCCCTGCGATCCTCGATGGGCAAAGCGGCTGGAGATGATTCATCATCACCCTAGGCGCCCCCAAAATGATGATTCAAAGTCAAGTCTCGCAAGGAGCCTGACCGAGCCGATAGGCCACCAGCGATGCGGACTGATGCATGCCCGCGCGCGTAGGCTTTAGTTGACTTCAGGGGAAGGAGGATTCGGATTGGAATATCGGCAGATTGGGGGATCGGGGCTCAAGGTTCCCGTGCTCAGCTTGGGCACGGCTTCGTTTGGCAAGGATGAGGAGGTCTTTTCGAACCTGGCCCGCATGGTGGACGTCGCCCTCGATGCGGGCATCACCCTCTTTGACACCGCCGACGTCTACGCGCGGGGTGCCTCCGAAGAGGCGCTCGGCCGGGCGATCAAGGGCAAGCGGGACCGGCTGCTCCTCGCCACCAAGGCGACCTTCACGATGAGCAAGGACCCTAAC
>DATJYD010000187.1:0-8135 GCA_035499755.1 Fimbriimonadaceae bacterium | reverse complement strand
GACCTCATCGCCTTACACAAGATGAACGTCTTCCATTGGCACCTCACCGACGACAATGGCTGGCGGATCGAGATCAAGCGCTATCCCAAGCTGACCGAAGTCGCCTCGAAGACCGACTTCAGCGAGATGAATCCGGGCTCGGCGACGCGATCGAAGAGCACGATCCCCGGCGGCTTCTACACCCAACAGGACATCCGCGAGATCGTCGCCTACGCCGAAGAGCGCCATATCAATGTCGTGCCCGAAATCGAGATGCCCGGCCATTCCAACGCGGCGATCTCGGCCTATCCCGAGCTTGGCAACAAGCAGCAGATCGCGGCGGCCGCCGGCGACACGTCCTTCATGGGCAGCTACGACAACGTCTACAACGTCGACGATTCGACCATCCAGTTTCTGAAGAACGTGCTGGACGAGGTCATGGAGCTGTTCCCGAGCAAGTTCATCCACATCGGCGGCGACGAGGTCGACAAACGCCCTTGGCACAACAACCCAAAGGCTCAGGCGAAGATGAAGGAGCTCGGACTCCAGAACGAGGAAGAACTGCAGAGCTGGTTCATCAAGCAGTTCGACACCTATCTCGCCTCGAAGGGCCGCCGGCTGGTCGGTTGGGATGAGATCCTCGAAGGCGGTCTTGCTCCGGGCGCGGCCGTCATGTCGTGGCGGGGCATCGACGGCGGGATCGCGGCCGCGAAGTCGGGTCACGACGTGGTGATGACCCCCACCAGCAACTGCTACCTCGATTACTACCAATCGAAGCTGACCTCGGAGGAACCGAAGGGGATCGGCGGCTACCTGCCGCTGGAGAAGGTCTACCAGTTCGAGCCGATTCCCGCCGCGCTGTCGGCAGACGAGGCCAAGCACGTCCTCGGCGGCCAGGGCAACCTATGGGCCGAGTTCATCCCGAATCCCAAGCACATGGAGTACATGGCATTTCCCCGGCTTTGCGCGATGGCCGAGGTGCTTTGGTCGCCGAAAACGGGACGCACCTACGAGGATTTCATTTCGCGGCTCCAGACCGATCTTCACCGCCTGGACGTGCTCGACGTCGCCTACCGGCCCCTGAGCACCGACCCCAAGCCGGCCGCGCAGTGGCACGAGGGCGATACCACCGAGCAGTTCGGGGTGAAGGAATGGGACGTGACTCAAGCCGTGCCCAATCCCGGCGAGTACGACGTCGTGTTCTCCTATTCCTGGGGCGAGGACCGGCTGGATATCCAGTGGGTCGAGGTGGTCGAGGACGGCAAGGTCGTGCAGCGGGTCACGCATGAGGGTATGACCGGCGCCGGCAACCGCGACAATGCGTACCGGGTCGCGCTGCCCGCGCTCGGCGGGAAGATCGTGCTGCGCGCGAACGTCCGATCGGACGGCGGGACGAAGTCGAACGGAGACATCTATCTGATCCCGGCTCGGTGAGGTCGGGACATGCGGCGCCCGGTTCTCAGACGTAGATGGGAATGTCTTCCGGAGGGTTCGAGGCGATGACGAGGATCGCCGCTTCCTCGTCGGATCGGTTCTCGATGACGTGCAACGGCATCTCGCCCGGTCGAAAGCCGACGAAATCGCCGGGCCGCAACTGAGCCGATTCCTCACCGAGTCGGAGGGTAGGCGTCCCCGTGAGCACGAGGACCATCTCTTCCTTCGCCGTGTGGATATGGGGCAGGGAAGACCGGCGGCCCGGGGGCACAACGTCGTGAAAGGCGCATACGTCCTTGAACCCAAACACCTCCGCCAACGAGAAGGAAACGGAGAGCTTCTCGCCCGTCTCCTCGGAATGCAGCTCGACGTGAGGCGTCTCGCTCAGGCTGTGGACACGCATCGGACGGATGTTACACTGGCGGCATGGAGGGTCCGAAGGGAAAGCCGAGGTGGGCGGCGGCCTACCTATGGCTGCAAGCCGTCGCGGTGGCGGGCTGGTGGATCTGGCTCGCCCTTCGGCCCGACGCGCGCGGTCTCTTCTTTCCACCCATGGCCGGCCGGCTTGTCTTCGGATTCGCCGTTCCCGACTTTAGCGTTCTCGTGATGGGGAGCCTTATCGGGGGTTTCGGGCTGGCCCGCGGACGACGACGAATGGCGCCGTTGCTTGCGGTGTTATTCGGGGGATGCCTCTACGCGGCTCTTTACACGGTGGCCATCGTCGCCATGGATCCGGCCGCTTGGCTCGGATGCGCCGCCATGGCCCTGATGACGACCGGGACAGGGCTTGTGGCCTTTGGGCGAGAGGGACGATGAGGCTGCCATGCCCCGAGCACACCCGGGAGGCGAAGGCCGCCCCGGCGTGGGTCAACGTCTCGAAGACGCTTGGGCAGATCGCGGTTTTCTGGGGCTTTTTCCTGGCTGTGGTCCCGTTCGCGATCGTTAGGCTGGAAGGCCACTTTGGAATCGCCGGCTTCGTTTCGCCGGCAAGCCGCATGGCGGGAGCGGCGTTGTTCTGCTCGATGGGGTGCGTCGGCGTGTATTGCGGAATGGTCTTCGCGGTCCACGGCAGCGGTACGCCTCTGCCTCTCGACACGACGACCAAACTCGTCATCGCAGGGCCCTATCGCGTCGTTCGGAACCCGATGGCGATCACGGGCATCTGCCAGGGAATCGCGGTTGGCCTGTACCTGGGCTCGCCGTTCACGGTCTTGTATTCGCTGGCCGGAATCGCGGCCTGGGACTATATGGCGAGGCCATGGGAGGAAGAGGATCTCCTGCGCCGGTTCGGCGAGCCGTATCGGCAGTATCGCGAGGCAGTACGATGCTGGATTCCGCGGCTCCGGCCCTATCCGCGTCTTGTGCCGGGGAGAACGCGGGAGTAGAATTCGGCCGATGTCGCGTCTTGCCGTCGTCAACTGCAGCCAACTCGTGACCGTGGCGGGCCCCGCCCGCCCCCGAGTGGGCGAAGAGATGAGCGATGTCTTCGCCGTCGAGAACGCGGGGATGATCGTCAAGAACGGCCGGATCACCGATCTCGACTACTCGAAGGAGATTGAGACAATGATTCTGCCCGGGACCGAGGTCGTGGATTGCTCGGGCAAATGCGTCATGCCTGGCTTCATCGACGCCCATGCCCACCCGGTCTACGCGGGAAATCGGGTGGCCGAATTCGAAATGCGGTCGAAAGGCGCGACCTACGAAGAGATCGCCGCAAGCGGAGGCGGGATCTGGTCGACCGTCGAACAGACCCGCGCGGCCGATGAGGACGATCTCGCCGACGAGACCCGTGACCATCTCGACTGGGCCCTGCGCTGCGGCACGACGACGATGGAGGCCAAGTCGGGCTACGGCCTTTCCACCCGTGAAGAGCTGAAGATCCTGCGCGTCGTCAAGTCTCTCAGCGAAAGCGGGCCGATGCATCTCGTGCCAACGTTCCTCGGCGCCCACGCCGTTCCGCCCGGTGTGCCGGCGCGAGATTACGTCGACACGATCCTCGAAGTCATGCTCCCCGCGATCGTCGAGGCGGGCCTCGCGGAGTTCTGCGACGTCTTCTGCGAAAAGGGCTACTTCAGCCTGGCCGACTCCCGCGAGATTCTCGTCCGGGCCAAGGAGTTAGGGCTCGGCCTCCGCGTCCATGCCGACCAACTCTCGAATGGCGGCGGCGCCAAGCTCGCGGCCGAGATGGACGCCAAGACCGCCGACCACCTCGAACAGACCGACGAGCAAGGGATTGCCGCAATGAAAAAGGCGGGCGTGCAGCCCGTTCTCTTGCCCGGGTCCGTCTATGCGCTGGGCAAGTCGAAGTATCCGGCCGCGCGCGCGATGATCGAGGCAGGCCTTGCCGTCGTTCTCGCCACCGACCTCAACCCCGGCTCCTCGCCGACCCCCAGCATCCCGATGATCCTCAGCCTGGCTTGCACGCAGATGAAGATGAGTCCGGCGGAAGCGGTGACGGCGGCGACGGTCAACGCCGCCTATAGCCTCAATCTCGGCGGCCAAGTCGGTTCGCTCGAGCCGGGGAAGCGAGCCGACTTCGTGGTCTTCGATACGAAGGACTATCGCGAGATCGCCTATTATTTCGGGCGCGAGCACGCCGATCGGGTGTATATCGGCGGAAAGATCGCTTATGGCTCGAAGTTGGACGGCTAGTCTCCCGGGTCAGGAGTACATGCCGTAAGTCGTCGCCAAGCTATGCCCTGGGGTCCCAGGCCGCGCGGGGCCAATTTGAACCTCAACCCTCAGACCCCGGGCCGCCGCACCGGCTTCGAGATGAGCGTGATGACAAAGCCACCGGCTCGGGCGACTACAGTAGGGCCGCCGGTCGCGGAGCGAGGGGCTGCGAAGAGACCTGCCGTAGAATAGTCCTTGTCATGCGTTCGATTGTCGCAACGTTGTTTCTTATCGCCTCGCTGTCCGCAGCCCAAGCTTCTGACAAGCCGGTCGCCCTTCCCCCCGCGCAGGTCAAGAAGGTCAATGTGTTTACGCGGACCTACGAGGCGATTGGCGGATCGGCTCCGGCCGGCCAGCGGCTTTGTCGATGCGGCGGCTACTTTACGAACCGGACGCCTTACGAGATCGCGAGCATCGTCTTAGAGATGCAGATCTTCGACCCAATCGGCCAGAAGATCGTCGCCCGAAAGGACGTCACGATCACGCAACCGGTCGATGACCGATTGACCGGCTTTCAGGGCCGCCTTCTTCCGTTTGGAGATGGGACGGCCTACGCCACCGCCACTTTCCCAAATGGACTCCTCAACCGGCCCTATTGGATCGTCGTCAAGAGCGCCACCGGTTGGCTCAAGGCGGGCGACCTCGCCGACGTCAGCCACCTCTTTTCCGCCATTACCCGCGGCCAATCCGCTCAGGTGATTCCTTTCCTGAAGACGCATCCGAACTACGCCAGGCTGGTGACGCCTCAGGGCCACGTCTCCCCGGTCCACATCGCCGCCGCCCACGGGCGGCTGGACATTCTGAAGGTCCTCGTCTCGCTTGGCGGCAGCCTGAGCTATCCCGACACTGCCGGCGACCAGGCGATCCACTTTGCGGGCGAGGGAGGCTCGGCGGCCGAGGTCGAGTATTTGCTCGCCAACGGCATTCCGGCTGACGTCCCCTCGGTCGGGCGAGCGCAAACGCCTTTTGCCTACGCGGTCGCCTTCGGCAACTTGAAAGTGGCGGACGTCCTCCTGAAGCATGGCGCGAACATTAACTACCTGACCCGGATGGACGGCGTCGCGCCGCTCACCATGGCGATCCTCTCCAAGCAGTACGGTTCGTTCGAGTTCCTGCTAAGCCATGGCGCGAATCCCAACGCTCACTCGGAGGCCATGAGCTTCCCACTGCTGGCCGCCGCGGACCACGGCGTGAAATGGGTGAAGCCGTTGCTCGACAAAGGGGCCAATCCGAATCTGGAGCAGGGAAGGGGCAACGCGTACACCGCGCTGCACGAGGCGGCTTCGGTCGGAGACGCCGCCGTTGTCAAGCTCCTCCTTGCCCATGGAGCGGACCCGAGGCTCGCGGATGCCTTCCGCAAGCGTCCGAGCGACTACGCGCGGGCGAATGGTCACGCGAACGTCGTTCAGATTCTGCGAGCCGCGGGAGGCTAGTCTCCCCGCGTCAAGCTAGCCCCGAGCATCTCCTTGACCGACTGCAGGGAATCCGCATCTTCGGGACGCTTGTCGTGACGCCAGCGAAGGATCCTCGGAAAGCGAACGGCCACGCCGGACTTATGGCGCGAGGAGAGCTGGATGGCTTCGAAGCCGAGCTCGAAGACGAGTTCTGGCTTGACTACGCGCACCGGTCCGGAACGCTCGACCGTGTTGTGGCGGACCCAGTTGTCGACCCGGCGGATCTCGTCGTCCGTTAGACCCGTGTAGGCCTTTGCGAACACGACCAGCTCGTCGCCTTTCCAGAGGCCGAAGCTGTAGTCGGTATAGAGGGAGGCCCGCTTGCCGTTGCCCCGCTGCGCGTAGATGAGTACGCAGTCGACGGTCATCGGCTCGATCTTCCATTTCCACCAGAAGCCCTTCTTGCGGCCGACCTCGTAGGGCGAATCATTGCGCTTCAGCATGAGCCCCTCGACGCCGCGCTCCCGTGCCTGGCCTCTGATCTCGGCCAGGGCCTCCCAGGTAGGAGCGGCGACGGTGGGCGAGAGGATGAAGGCCCGGGCCTGGGGCGAGGGGCCGATGTCGATCGTGAGGTTCGGTGAACCGAGGGTTGACGACCCTCGGCACACTTCCAGGATCGCGCGTCGTTCCGAGAGGGGGCGTCGACGGATATCCGAGCCTTCCCATTCCAGCACGTCGAAAGCGACGAAGACGACCGGGATCTTCTCGAGGATCTTCTTCGACAGATCTTTGCGCCCGATCCTCTGCTGGAGATCCAGGAACTTCATTGGGCGGCCGTCCTTCCAGGCGACGATCTCGCCGTCGAGGACGGTTCCGTCGGGCAGCCGGTCGCAGACGGCGGCGACTTCGGGGAAGCGTTCGGTCACGAGATCCTCGCCCCTCGACCAGATGAACGACTGGCCCTCGCGCCGTATCATTTGGGCGCGGATCCCGTCCCATTTCCACTCGGCTTGCCAATCCTCAATCGCCCCGAGCTTGGAGGGCAGGCCCTCGAGAGGATGGGCGAGGCAGAACGGATAGGGGCGGGAGACGCTGGCATCGCCGTCGTCTGAAGATACGAGCGCGCGGAAGAACTCGGCGCCCGGTTCCCATTGACCCATGAGACGGTGCGCGATGACGGGGGCGGCGATTCCGCTGGACTGCGACAAGGCGCGCACAACGAGATCTTGGGAAACGCCAACCCGGAACTCCCCGGTGATCAGCTTGTTGAAGACGAAGCGGCCCTGACGGTCGAGTTCGGCCCAGGCTTGCTTTAGGGCGGCAGCCTGCGCCGGTTCCTCCATGGCGCCAAGCGGCAGGAGGCGTCCGGTGATCCAGCCGGTTAAGGATTGGATCGGATGGACTTGTGGAAGGACTGGGACGGGGTCGGGAAGGACGGAGGCGATGGTCTCCGCGACGTCGCCGACCGCCTCATAGCACTCCGCGAACAGCCAGGCAGGGAGACCGGACGCCTCGATCGCCCACTCCCATAGCTTGGGCCCTTTCACCAGCCGTTTCGGCCGGCGTCCCATCAGAAAGTGCACGGCCCAAGCGGCGTCCTCGGGCGGCGCGGAGGCGAAGTAGTGCGACATCGCCGAGACCTTCTCGTTCGTCTTGTTGGTCTCGTCGATCTCGGTGTAGAGGGCCGCGAAGTCGCGCATCTGTTCTCAGGGTAACCGATGGCGGCCGCCGGAAGCGTAAGAACGGCGTCAACGCGGGAAGCGGTCGAGGCACCTTCCGGTTTCCGCGTCGAACCGATACGACCCTCCGCCGCCACGGCCGCCCATGCCGGTTCGTTGAATTAGGTTCACGTCGACGATGTAGCAAAGGCGCGGCGTCCCGACTCCGCGGAGCGTCCACCCCAATGCGCCAACCTTGGCCGTCGCGTAGCATCGAACCGTCGGCGTACTGCGGCCCACATAGGACGTGGCGGCCGCCAAGGCGAGCGCCCCGACTTGAGAATGGCTGAGGATCCGCTTCGGGAGTCCCAGCGGTCTCGGGAGCGGTCTTCGGATCGCCGTGAATCGAACGATCTTGCCTTTCGCGTCGAATCCGACATCCGCGATCCGGCTCCCCAAGTACTCGTACCCAAGAGCGGTCTCACGATAGACGACGTCGCTCCCTCTGCCCGTGATGGAGCCGTCGATGAGGAACTTACCCTCCGGCATAGCCGGATGCTCGTCGAGAATGATCGCGCGTCCCCGCGCGAGGATCGCGCCCGGGCTCGGATAGCCGGCCGTTCCCGCGGCGTCGAACGACAGCAGACGTCCCTTGGCGTTCAGGTCCATTCGGTTTGGGGGAATGACGCGCGGATCGTAGCCAGCGGTCTGGTGAAGGCGAATGCCCTCGCCGACGACGAAGCTGTCGAAGCGCACGTCGGTTCTACCGAGCTTGCGCAATTCCCTTTGAGCCGCGTCGTAAAGGGGAACGTCGATCTTCGCGAGCTTGGCGCTTTGGATGCCGGCGCGGGGGGCTCTTGAACGATAGGGCCATTGTGAGTTCTGAATGGACTGGTCGGATACCTGAGAGCCGGTGGTGGCATCCACATACTCGGTTACGACTTCGTGCCAGGTCTTCTGAATCACGTCGCCAAAAACGACTCGCCAAACCCATCGG
>DATJYD010000186.1:0-2114 GCA_035499755.1 Fimbriimonadaceae bacterium | reverse complement strand
AACCCCGGTCTCGGTCGCGTAGCGGCTCGTCATGAGGACCGAGCGGGAGGGCGCGCACACGGGCTGGTTCGAGACGGCATGGGTGAAGTTCGTCCCCCGGGCCGCTAGCGCATCCAGGTTGGGAGTTCGAGTGGAGTGGTTCGAGCCGTTTGCACCGACGAAGTCCCAGCGAAACTGATCGGAGATGTAAAGGATGATATTGCTGCGCGCCACCGGCTTGCCCCTGCCTGCCTCCGCCACGCCCGGCAAGACGGCCGCGATCGAAGCGGCGGCCGCGCCCTTGAGGATCGTCCGGCGGCTCGGCTTGCTGTTCACTGCAAGGCCTTTCTACCCTACGCGTTCAAACCGGCTGAAAGGTCAAGTGGATCGCCCGGCCGGCTGGAGTCGGCTCGTCGCCAGTTTTAGGGCGAACGGCGGCGCGAGATGACTCGCCGTCCATCTCTGGTCGTTCGTCTCCGGCAGAAATTCGGCTCCGCCGCGATTCAAGGGAGCTATCTCCCCTCTTCCGCGCTTTGATACACCCGGTAGCCTTCGCGTCGCACGATCGCGTCCCTTTTTGCCGCATCGAGATCGCCTGCGACCATCTCTCGGATCAGTTCGTGGAACGTCACTTCGGGCGCCCAACCCAGCTGGGCGCGCGCTTTCGCAGGGTCGCCTATGAGCGTATCGACCTCGGTCGGACGGAAGTATCGGGGATCGATCTCCACCAGCACCTCTCCGTCGCCGTTTGTTCCGACTTCCTCGACACCTTTGCCCTCCCATCGGATCGGTATCCCGACCTCGGAGAAGGAGAGCTCGACCAGTTCGCGAACGGAGTGTTGCTCGCCGGTGGCGATCACGAAATCGTCGGCCACATCGTGTTGAAGCATCAGATGCATCGCTCGGACGTAATCCCGCGCGTGGCCCCAATCCCGCAAGCTGTCGAGGTTTCCCAAGTAGAGCTTCTTCTGCAGGCCGGTCGCGATCCGGGCAGCGGCCCGTGTCACCTTTCGCGTCACGAAGGTCTCGCCTCGCCGGGGCGACTCGTGGTTGAAGAGGATTCCGTTGCAGGCGAACATGTCGTAGGCTTCCCGGTAGTTGACGGTGATCCAGTAGGCGTATAGCTTGGCGACGGCGTAGGGGCTCCTCGGATAGAAAGGTGTCGACTCCCGCTGCGGGACTTCCTGCACCAAGCCGTAGAGTTCGCTTGTCGACGCTTGGTAGACACGCACGCGTTGGGTCATATCCAAAAGCCTGACCGCTTCGAGGATCCGCAGGATGCCGAGGGCATCGGTTTCCGAGGTGTATTCGGGCTGGTCGAAAGAGACCCGCACGTGGGATTGGGCGCCGAGGTTATAGATCTCGTCGGGCTGAATCTGCTCGATCAGCCGGATGATCGAGGAGCTATCGGTAAGGTCGGCATCGTGGAGGAAGAACGGTCTTCCTGACTCGTGAAGATCGTGAAAGAGATGGTCGATTCGGCCCGTGTTGAATTGCGATGAGCGCCTCTTGAGGCCATGCACCTCATATCCCTTTTCCAGCAGCAACTCGGACAGATAGGATCCGTCCTGGCCAGTGCTGCCCGTGATGAGCGGAGCAGCAGCCAGAAAGGACTCGACCACGGCGGCCCGACCGCATACAGCTCACGGAAGATCACGACGAGCCGCCCACCGGTGCTCGCCTTTCAAGCTGTCAGAGTGCACGGCAGCCAGATCAGCGCCCCCCGGTTCGCATACGCGTGGCCGACATAGTGCAAGACCATCGCTCGGGCCCTGCTCTGCTCCAAGGCGTCGGCGTCGGCGTGCCTCGAACGTTCAAGGACGGGATCGAAGCCCTCTGTCCAGTGTTCCTGGGCCCCTCTTGGCAGCTGGGTCCATCAGTAATCCCACCGCTCCGAGGCCCGGACAGGGCCGGCAGAGGTGAAACGCGTAGTCGCCCACCCCGTTGTACTCGGGCGGGACCGAAGGCACGATCGTGAGTCGAAGCACGTCGCCTCGGGCGCGGCAGAAACAGACGCCAAGCCGAATAACCCAGCAGACGGCGGCGCTATTCGTGAACTCGCCTAGTGGGTGCGCAACCCGCCATCACCATGGACTTGGCAAGGAGGGGAATCCGTCCGGCGGTTCTAAAGGCAG
>DATJYD010000185.1:0-4133 GCA_035499755.1 Fimbriimonadaceae bacterium | reverse complement strand
GTGCGGGAGACTCCCCCGCTGTCGGAAATGCCACCCGACCAGCCGTAGCCGGCACTCACCTTGAATCCCGTGAGTTGGGCGCTCGCAACACCGGCGAGGCAGCCGGCGGCGAGAATCGATGCAAGCTTCTTCATAACTACTCCTTTAGCGTTCGAGACCTTATCCAGGGCGGACCGCAAGCTCTGCATGCTGGCGGCCCGGTCTACAGCAATGGAGACGAATAAGTCGGCTGACGGTTCTGCCGAGTCACGCTCATCTTAACTTAGACTGCGGCAAGGCGACCGTGTCGGCGACTTTTCAGTCGCCGCTCGACCCGAAGGTCGAGATCCTCGGGCTCCGCCCGAGCGGGGGCTGAAAGCCCCCGCACGGCGTCTGAGTCTGCGCTTAGGCGCCTCGGACGCCAATCCTCGACACGCGGCCCCGCGATCAGAACTTGAACGCCAGGCAGACGCTGTAGCCGCTAAGCCCGCTCTTTCCGTAGCTGCCGGACAGCTCGAGTGACGGAGTGAGGTTGCCGACGCCGAGGCCCATCGGAATGTCGACTCCGATCTGGGTGATGAACCCGTTGAAAGAAGGAAACTCCCCGTTCCTCGCCTCGCCCCAACCCCAGCCGATGCCGGCGAAGGTGCTGGCGGTCGAGCCCGGAATCGCGGTACGGGCCGACCACAGGAACCGATAGATGTAGCCGTCGAGGTCGGAGCCGTGAGCAAGCTGGCCTCCGAGAAGGACGTCGGCGCGGATATCGGTTTCCGCGGTGTTCGCGATCTTGGAGACCGGAAACTCGAGGCCGAGTTCGGGGCCGAGCAGGTGGGTCGAGCCGGTCGTCGTATTCGAGATCGATCCGCTCCAACCGTATCCGCCGAAGATGCGGATGCCTGAAGACAATTGGGCGCATGCGGCCGCGGAGACCGAGGCGATGGCGAGAGTTGCGAGGGTTTTGGTGTTCATGGGGCAGAGAGATCGTTGGATCGTTGGGTCATAGAGAAGACGGGTATCGAGGCCCTAAGGTGTTGGTGGTTGCCATCACCTCATCAAGAATCACCTCATCAGAAATCACGTCCATCACCTCCCTCACGCCCCCGGCGGTCTCCGCCTATGGAAGTCGGTCTCCCGCTGAAAGTCCCGCACGACTCGCAGGCAAGTGTCCTCCCGCATGCAGGGAGCGAGGATCTGGCCGTCGAGGGGCGCGCCTTCCTCGAAGCCGATTGGAAACGCGAGGGAGGGCCAGCCGAGAAGATTCGATGGGCCGTTGTCCCCACCCATGAGCTCGAACTGGGGCCCGAGCGGTTTGTCCGCTTTAGGCGCCCGATGATAGAAGACCGGCGTGAAGATGCAGTCGCACTTGTCCCAGACCGCGTTGGCCCGCAACGCTTCGGTCCGAAGGCGCATGGCCCATAGGTAGTCGACGGCGGGAACCGTCAGCCCCGCCGTGAATCCGGCGATCTGATTCACATCAGCCAGCTTCTGGAAGTTCTCGCCACGGATGAAGTTCTCGTGGGCGCTACAGCCTTCCGCGTTCACAATGATGTCGATCGCCGACCCGTAGGGGAGATCGGGATAGGCTACGTCGACGGTTTCGTAGCCTTGCTTCCTTAGGACTCGGACGACGTTGTCGTAGGCGTCGTGACAGGCCGCGGCCTGGTTCTTCTTGAACTCCTCTTTGAGGAGGCCGATCCGCGGTTTTCCGCCTTTCGGCGACAGGCTCAGCCGCTCGGTAAGGCTGCTTCGATCGTGAGGATCGTGGCCGGCGACCGTCTTCAGCACGATCGCGCAGTCGTCGGCGGAGCGGCAGATCGGACCGATCTTGTCGAGCGTCCAGCACAGGGCCATCGCGCCGTAGCGGCTCACCCGGCCGTAGGTGGGGCGAAATCCGGTGACGCCGTTGAAGGCCGAAGGACAGACGATGCTCCCGCTCGTCTCGGTCCCGATCGAGTAGCCGACGCAGCCGAGGGCGGTCGCCGCGCCCGGCCCGCTGCTCGATCCTCCCGCCCAGAGCGTCTTGTCCCAGGCGCAGAGGGCCGCGCCGGTGGAACTGGCGCCGGCGATATCGTAGTTACCGCCTCCGGCAAGCTCGATCGTAGCGAGCTTGGCGACGAGCACTCCTCCCGCTGCGTTGAGTCGGGCGACGACGGTAGCGTCATGGTCGAAGGTCTGGCCCTTGTGCCCGGGCGAGCCCCATTCGGTGGGAAAGTGGGCGAGCGAAAGGAGGTCTTTCACTCCATAGGGGATGCCGTGGAGGGGGCTCTGCGCGTCGGCCATCGTCCGGTCCGCCTCCCTCGCGCGCTTCAGGGCGTAGTCCTCGAGTAGAAGGGCGACGGCCCGATGCTCATGGCCCTTGGTCTTCAGCCGCCCAAGGTACATCGTGGTCAGTTCGACGCTCGAGACTTTCCTCGCGCGGAGGGCTTTGGCGAGGGCGGAGATGCCGGAGAAGGGATCGGTCGACATGGTTCTTCAGATGGGTCGGTGGCTAGGATCTCGGTTCGAGCCGGGAGCGCGCGTTCGGAACCCGGTTCAAGCTCGCGTCGTGGGCACGTAGACGAAACAGGGCTCGCTGTTTTCCGGCAGCTTCGTCTTGAGGCGGTCCTTCAACTCCTTGTCGAGATCGCCGAGGGCTTTTCGAGCGAGCTTCTTGACGTCCGGATCGAGCGGGTGGGCGAGTTGCTTTTCGGCGTCGTCCAGACGGCGATCCAGATCGGGATCCGCTTTTGTCTCCTGGGCGAGGATGGCCGGCGCCGTGGCGAGCACCGCCGCTCCCACCGCGCCGCGGACGAGGTTCCTTCGTGACACCTTTTGCGCCATGTGTTTACATTAGCACTCCGCGGCTCAGGGCTGACAGACTATTCCTACCCACCGTCAAGTCCGCCGCCGGCCAGCGGTCCTCCTGCACTGTCCACTTTACGATACACACATCGAAGGCTGGAGATCAGCCGGTAGGTTGGTGCTTGTTTCAGTCTTCGCGCCCTCCCCGGCGTTCTGGTCTCGCGAGAGGACGACGTCGCCGGCCCACAGGTCGGCACTCCTTAACCAGCGGGTTCTCGAGAAGGCACTTGTCGAGCCTTGGGCACATCGCCGAAGGCGACGGCAACCGGCGAGGTCTCGCGGGCGAAGGCGCTCTTCCCAGGAGCACAGCCGTCCCATACAATCGCCACCAGCCGGTCCCGAAGGTAGATCGCTGCTTTCTTTCCGGTGTCCTCAGGCCTGAACATAACCCTAAAGTCTCCCGGGGTAACGGCGGCCGCATCTAGACACTCAAGCGCAAACCGTCTGGCATTCATGAAAGGCGGCTCACCTCCATGCTCCCATGGAGCATTCTCGGGGGCCTGCTGGCGGTTGAACAGCCAGACATCCCCGGTGATTCGGCCGCCGACGAGAAAATAGGCATACACGGTCTGAGCGTTTGCCTCGATTACTACCGAGGCGCCGCCGTCGCCAACGAACTCCGAACAAAAGCCCGCCATTTATACCCCTGTTTACCACCCTCCCTGGTGCCGCGGATCGTTCCAGTAGTCTTCGCGGAACTTATTGAATGCTTCGCGATCCACCGGCTGGGGGCCGCTACCTCCCGGGTGGTTCTTCGCATAGTTCTCGCCCAACCTATGATCTGTCCCGGTCATTTCCTCAAGGCCGTCCTCGCCGTGGTGCACCCCCTCTTCGAAGGCTGCTGCCTCCTCAGCAGCCATCCGCGGGAACGTCCGAACTCCCACGGAGGTCGCGCAGGCTGTCCTGACACGTGACTTCTACGAAAGGAACTCGCCGAAGCTCATCCAACAGCTTCTGGACCGCAGAAGCAAGGCTTTCACCATCCAGATTCATGCATGTCACGTTCACGGACTTCCCTCCACCCGCATTTTGGCTCCTGATCGCACTCGCGGGGCTGGAGGCTCCTACCCCGGCAGGCGCCTCGGTCGCGCCGTTTCGGGTAGTCAAGTTGACGGCGGAGGCGAAGCTCTGCGTGTACCCGACAGCCACGCCCTTTCGCCTCCTGGGTCAGCCGGACCTGC
Source organism: Fimbriimonadaceae bacterium (assembly GCA_035499755.1). Classification (GTDB taxonomy): domain Bacteria; phylum Armatimonadota; class Fimbriimonadia; order Fimbriimonadales; family Fimbriimonadaceae; genus JAEVZK01. The sequence goes on along the minus strand of DATJYD010000185.1, from coordinate 132 downwards.
GTGTTGTGCTGCCAACTCCGCGTCGCCCACCTCAACGTCGCTAGATTGCCAGAGCCGCTAGGTACACGAACTACCTCTTGGAAACCTCCCACTCGAAAGTGCCCGCGCGTTGCTGTTGCTCGAACCACTCCT
>DATJYD010000184.1:0-4081 GCA_035499755.1 Fimbriimonadaceae bacterium | reverse complement strand
AGGCTGTTGACCCAAACCTGGGCGTGACTGTAGACCGCATCGGCACGAAGCTTGATCCGCTTGCCGCGCCAGGCTTCGGGCGCGGTGAACTCCCGCCGGTAGACGGCTCGCCCGGATTCGGCGGCTTGGCCCTCCATTTCCCAGTGGGCAGGCACGTTGATCGAGGTCCACTTCATCCCGGTTGTGACGGTTGGGAAGCCGGCGGGGGGATCGGCGGCAAAGTCCCACTTGCCACAGAGAGACAGCTTGTCCTTGCGAGCTTCTTTAGATTCCGGGGTGAGCTGGGTCGAGACGTCCCGGCTGTCGATCGTCTGTTCGGCGACAAGCTCGTCCTTCGCGACGTTCACCTCTATCGGGCCTATCGTCGCAAAGGGAAGAGGAACTTCGAAGTCACCGAGGCGCCCGGTCTTGGCGCTTTCCTTCCAGGGCCTGGTCGGGGTCTTGCCGGTCACCGTTACTTCGGCGTCTCGGACGGCTTGCTCGCCGAGCGACTGGGAGACGTTTCCCATGAGATGGCCGCGAAGGTCTCCCGCCATCGTGACCGAGATCTTGGTGTATTCCGCGACAGCGTCTGCCATCTTAGCGGCATCGTTGTAGATCTCGACCTCCCAGTAAGCGGCGCCGCCTTCGAGGGCGATCCGAACGGACTTGGTGCGCACCGGTGCGAACGTCAGGATCGCATGGACGGGCGCCGGTTCCTCGGGCGAGCCGGCCTTGGCCACGGACACCCATTGGCCCTCCCGGTCGACCTGAACGTCGAGGGTCTGGGTCCAAGGACCGGTGGCGAGCATCGCGACGCCGCAGACGGTCTGGGGCGAGTCCCAGTCGAATTGGAGCCACTGTCCGGTGGTCTTGCCGGCGTCGGTGCTCCACTGGGTATCCATCCGGCCGTCGTTCACGGCAGCCAGGGGATAGCCCGGCCGGGTGCTGGACGCCGACACTTTGGCAGAGGGGGCGATGTTGCCAGGCTTCAAGTCTGCCGCCAGCGCGGTCGTCGCCGAAAGGGCTGCAAGGAGCAGCAGGATGTACGGCAGGAAAGGAGCGATGGGTTGCCTCTCAGAACGGATTGTGGTTCGCCCCCGGCCCAGATTCGCGCGAAGCTCCAGGGCCGGAAGCGATTGCAGAATACCAATCCTGCTCCCAAGACCCGAGTCGTTCCATTTCAGGACGGAAGGGCGGCACACGCTGAGACTTGGCAAGCCCACGCTCCTTCCTTGGCCATAGGCCCTTCAGCCCCTGAGCCGGGGAACCGATCATGTAGAATGATCGTAGTCTAACATGAGTCTCATAGACTCAAGTGACTTGACGAAACATTTAGCGAATTAGGTATAAACCAAACATGTCCAAGACGGTAGGAATCGATTTAGGGACGACCAACTCGGTCGTCGCAGTGATGGAAGGAGGCGAGCCGGTCGTCATCGCCAACGCGGAGGGATCGCGCACGACCCCCAGCGTCGTCGGGTTTAAGGCGAACGGCGAGCGGCTGGTTGGGGTTACCGCGAAACGGCAGGCCGTCGTGAACCCGGAGAACACGGTTTCCTCGATCAAGCGCTTCATGGGCCACAAGGTGTCGGAAGTCAGCGACGAGACCAAGCGCGTCAGCTATAAAGTCAAAGCGGGAAAGAACAGCCAGGCCACCGCCGTCATCCCGGCCCTCGATAAGGAACTGACGCCGGAAGAGATCAGCGCGATGATCCTTCAGAAGCTGAAGAACGATGCGGAGGCCTACCTCGGCCAGCCGGTCACGAAGGCCGTCATCACGGTCCCGGCGTACTTCAACGACGCTCAGCGCACCGCGACCAAGAACGCGGGCGAGATCGCCGGCCTCGAGGTGTTGCGCATCATCAACGAGCCGACGGCAGCCTCTCTCGCCTATGGCCTCGACAAGAAGGCGAACGAGACGATTTGCGTCTTCGACCTTGGAGGCGGGACCTTCGACGTGTCGATTCTCGACGTCGGCGAAGGCGTCTTCGAAGTTCGCTCCACGGCCGGCGACTCCCACCTGGGCGGCGACGACTACGACAACAAGATCGTCGAGTGGCTCGTGGCGCAGTTCAAGCGCGACCAGGGCGTCGACCTCATGAACGACAAGGCCGCTCTCCAGCGCCTGCGCGAGGCCGCTGAGCGGGCCAAGATCGAGCTGTCGAGCCAGATGTCGACCCAGATCAACCTGCCGTACATCACGGCCGATCAGTCCGGTCCGAAGCACCTGGACTATCCGCTCACCCGCGCCAAGTTCGAAGAATTGACCGCGGATCTGATGGAGCGGGTGAAGGGGCCGTTCAACCGTGCGCTCGAAGATGCGAAGCTGAAGCCGGGCGACCTGAACGAGGTCATTCTCGTCGGCGGCTCGACCCGCATGCCGCAGGTCCAGGAGTTGGTCCGGAAGCTCACGAACAAGGAGCCGAACCGGTCGGTGAACCCGGACGAGGTCGTCGCGGTCGGCGCGGCCATTCAGGCCGGCGTTCTCGGCGGCGAGGTCAAGAATATCGTTCTCCTCGACGTGACCCCGCTGAGCATGGGCGTCGAGACCCAGGGCGGGATCTTCGACAAGCTGATCGACCGCAACACGACGATTCCCACGACGAAGAGCCGGATCTACACCACGGCCAGCGACAACCAGCCGGAGGTGGAGATCCACATTCTTCAGGGCGAGCGGCCGATGGCCCGCGACAACAAGAGCCTCGGCCGGTTCCACCTGGCCGGGATTCCGCCCGCGCCGGCTCGGGTGCCTCAGATCGAGGTCACCTTCGACATCGACGCGAACGGCATCCTCAACGTGACGGCCCAGGAGAAGGGAACCGGCGCGAAGCAGTCGATCACGATCACCGGGTCAGGCAACCTGAACAAGGACGAGATCGAGAGGATGGTCAAGGAAGCCGAACTGAATGCCGAGGCCGACCGCAAGTCGCAGGAGGTCGTCGAGCTGAAGAACCGGGCGGACACGCTCGCGTACCAGACGGAGAAGACCCTGCGGGAGGCCGGCGAGAAGGTGGATTCCAGCCTACGCGGCGTGACCGAAGAGAAGATCGCGAACCTGCGGAAGGCGGTGAGCGAAGGCGATGCCGATGTGATCCAGAAGGCTTACAACGAGCTGGAAACGGAAAGCCACAAGATCGCCGAGATTCTCTACAAGAACGTCGAGCAAGCGGCGAACGAGAGCGAGGAGCACGTCGGAGCGGGGGTCGGCGCGGCCGGCAACCAAGAGGACGTGATCGACGCGGAGTTCAAAGAGGAGAAGTAAAGGTGTCGGGGTATTAGGGAACGGCGGCCGTGTCTGAGTAAGGGAACAGGGGAGGAACCCTGACCTTTCCTTCGATCCAGAAGACCGGGGCAAGGTCAATCGCAAGCCCACGGAATCGATGCATAATGGGACGCAAAGCGGAACACTGTGGTGTCCGCTTTCGCGAGGATGTGCAACGGGCTGATCGTGGCCTGCGAACATCGCGTAGCATTGTTGCTGGATTGGAACTTGGGCCGCCGAGTTGGGAAAAGGCAGGCAGCTCTGACTCTGAATGTCGCTCCTCCTGGCTCCCTCAACGTTGCGAAAATCTAGTGAAGGAAGTGAATACAAGACCAATTGCCCTCGAATCAGGGTACCTTCACGGCTGTAGCAGTCTTGGCCCTCGCCACCCGCTATAAGGGGCTTTACCGCGTGCCGTTTCAAGGGAAGAGTCAGGAATTCGCCAAACGTGATCGAGTTTCGAAACGGGCCCTTTTTGGCCTAATGGCGATGTCCCTTTCGCTGGTGTTCCTTGCCTGGGGGGCCATCGCGTTCTGGACGCATGCGTCGGTGCCAGTCGTCACGGGAGTGCGATTCAGGCGCGGCTCCTCGCAAGACCTAATTGTGCTTCCCGTTGAAGTGGACGGCAAGGGGCCCTACGGCTTTCTGTTCGACACCGATGACAGAGCTTGGCCGGTCTTAGTGAGCTATCAGTTGGTGAGGTCCTTGCATCTCCCAACTGCTGGGACGACGGTCTTTACCGGCAAAACCATGAGTGGCACTATGACGTACATCCCGGTGAAAGTCAATTCGATAAGGGTTGCGGGCGTCGGGATGTCGCACTCAACAGCGATGGCG
>DATJYD010000183.1:0-6257 GCA_035499755.1 Fimbriimonadaceae bacterium | reverse complement strand
CGCGGCGAGCACGGGATCTTCGCCCATGTACTCGAAGTTGCGCCCGCACTGGGGAATGCGGGCCAGGTTGACGCCCGGCGCCCACCATAAGTGCACGCCCTGCCTCCGAGCATCCCGCCCTGCGGCGACGCCGAAGCGGCGCGCCAGATCGGGATCGAAGCTTGCGGCAAGATCGACGGTCGCCGGATAGGCCGTCGTAGGCCCGTCCAGGCGCAGCCCCACGGGCCCGTCCGAACCGCGCAGGCGCGGGATTCCGACGCTCGGGATGGCCTTCGAGTAATAGCCGTCGCAGTCGCTAATGAGGTCGATCTTGTCGTCGAGGGTCATGCGGCTCAGGGTTTCGGAGACCCTCTGCTCTACCGAGCCCGGCGAGAACCCACGGATCGAAATCGAAAGGAGCGATAATGCGGCGATCAGCACGAGGGAATGCTACCGCCTTTCGAAACACTTCCGGTTTCGAAAGACGAATCGAAAGCTGTCTCAAAGGAAAGTGCAGAATCCGCGCGAGCCAAACGTAGCATTGACAAGCTGCGAAGCCGAGAACCGGTCATGGGCGCTGACGCCGGGCGTAGCTCATCCTATAATGGAAGTGTCTCAGGGAAGACTCAGATGAATGAGGCAGAAGTGATCCGCACCATACGAGAGCGGCTCCAGAGCTTGTTCGATGTTCGGCGCATAATCCTGTTTGGCTCTCGGGGCAGGGGGGACGCTCAAGTCGACAGTGACTATGATGTGCTGGTTCTCGTCGACAGCGAGGTGCCTTTCGTGGCCCGCCAAGCGGCAGCCCGGCAAGCGGTCGGGAGGGTGGGAGCCCCGCTCGACCTCCTCGTTTACACTCCCAGTGAGGCGGAGCGAGCAGAGCAGATTCCCGGTACTGCCCTTTATTGGGCCGCGCGAGAGGGCAAGGAAGTCTATGCCCGGTAAGGCCGCCAAGGAGTGGCTCGACAAAGCCGAGGAGGATGAGCAGGTGGTGGCCGCGATCCGGGTAGCCGGCGGCCCGTGGTCGGCAGCCGCTTACCACCTGCAGCAAGCCGCGGAGAAGTACATCAAAGCCGCACTGGTCGAGAACGGAGTCGGGCCCCCGCGGACGCACGATCTGACCGATTTGCTCGGACGTTTTCCTGGTGCCGCGCCACCCGCGGCTGTCGACCGTGCGGCCAACGGTTTGTCGATGTACGCCTGGCTAACTCGATATCCCGGCGCCCCACCTTCGACGCAGTCGGACGTGGATGCCGCCGACAATGATCTTGCTCAGATCCGGGCTTGGGCACTTGGGGCGATTCCCTAGCCCAACTGCGTAGCACTTCGCGTCGACAGCCTGGGATCACCCGCCATAGCGCCTCGGGTCTCCAATTGTCTCATAAGGATAGGCGGTGCAACAGACCTCTTGGAGCTATCCTCGTGTCGGCACTTCGCCCGCCAGTCCGATGCCGATGACCTGCTTGTCCTTCTGCACCCACATCGAGTCTGGCTTGACGCCGGGCCGGACGTCGGTGAACGTCGCCTTGCCGCGAGCCCAGAAGACGGCGTCGCAGGTTTCGCCCGGCCGGTGCTCGCCAACGATCCCGAACGAGTCGCCCCCTCCGCCCTTGAAAGTCGTCTTCGCCCCATCGCTGAGGAACAGCCCGAGCCCGTTCCAGCGGCCCGAGCCGAGAGACGCGCCGCCTTGGCATTCGAAGGAATCGTCTCCGCCGAAATCGTGGAGGAGGCCGATCGAGTAGTCGTGCCCTTGTCCCTGGCTCTGATGCATGCGGGCGAGATAGGTGTCGTTGCCGCCGAGATCTAGGAGAACGCCGAGCGAGTAGTGGGCGGCGCTGCCTTGAACGTACCAGACGCCGTCGTAGCTATCGTTGCCGCCAAAGTCGATGAGAGCGCCGCGCGAATACCAATACGAGACGCCTTGGCCGAAGACGCCGCATCTGTAGCTGTCGTTGCCCGTGCCGTCGAGGAGCAGGCCGATTCCGCCCGCCATCGAATGGCCATCGCCGGGATCGGCTCGGCGGCCGAATCCGCAGCCCTGGGCGAGGCTCGTGTTGTGCTCGGCGGTCTGCGGGCTCGGGTTGTCGATCTTAGTGTCGTCGGCGACGTACTTGTCGTTGCCCTGATTGTCGATCAGCGCGCCAAATCCCTTGGGTCCGCCGAGGCCCTGGGCCATCGAGTGGCATTTGTAGTCGTCGTCGCCAGCTCGGTCGATCAGCAGTGCGATCCCGTCCACTGCTGCCCCTTCGCCGAGATCTCGGCAGCGGTAAATGTCTTTCCCACTCCGGTCGTAGAGAAGGGAAACTCCGAAGGCGGCCGCAGCATCGCCGGAGTTGTCGGCTATATAAGTATCGTCGCCAGCGAGGTCGAAGATCTCGGAGACTCCCAAGACCGCTTCGCCGCAGTTCTTGTAGGTGTCGTTGCCTTGGAAGTCGATGACGCTCGAGAAGCCGGATTTGTCGGGAGTCGCGGTGTAGCTGTCGTTGCCTCCGGTGTCGATGACGAGGAGAGCGCCGTCCAGGTCGTGTCGGTCGTTTCCGCCTCCCGAGATCTCGATCCTGCCCATCGGAGTCGGCCAGGAGAACTCGAAGGGAGCTTTCGAGGGTCGCCGGCCCTGGACGTCTTCGACCGCCTTGGCGATCATGGCTGCCGCTTTCGCGAGCTTAGCGAGGTCGAATTTGTCGATCAGGTCGAGGGTGTGGGGGCCGAGATCGTAGCTTCGGGCGAAGTTGATCGCCTCCGCTTCATCGCCCGCATACGGAGCGATCGCCTCCTGGCGCAGCTTGTAAGCCTCAGGCATTACGGCGAGGACGTGGGCGGCGGCGTCGGCGGCGTCTCTCGGAACGGCCTGAATCGCCTATTGGAGAGCGGGAAGCTGGTCCTTTGGGGTGCCGCAGGCGAGGATCGCGTCCTCGAGACTCTCACTCCCTCCTCTTGCCCGGATGGTTCGTGCCGGGTAGGAGTTCGGGGGGTGGAGGTTTCGGAAACCCAGTTCGAGCGCGGCTGAAATCCGAGGGCCTTCGCCTGCGAGACTCGCGAGGCTCGTTTCAGGCTCAGGATGACGGGTGGGGGGCAGGGTCAGATCCAGTTCACCTGCGGCCATCAGGATGGCTTGCGAAGGGGAGGCTTTGAGGAATCGCCGCGCCATGTCGAGGGTCGAGGGTTCGAGCTGTCGCCAATCGTCCCACGACGCGTTGAAGGACTTCAGCGCATACCGGCCGCCCCCGCGCCACCGCGTCGGCGAAAGCTGGATCGCCTGGGCATCGACGCCGGCGGCTTTGAGAACTGCGTCCCAGGGCGTCTGGAGGAGAACGGCGATCGCGATCGCGGGCAGCATTTGAGGCAAGTGTAGCTCCGGTTCCCCCTCCTCTTGCTCGGATGGTTCGTGCCGGAGGGGGCTCGGACATCGCTCCGACGCACGAGCCAACGCCACACGAGGAAGGGGCTTGGACATGAGCCTGGTAATACAATGTGAACATGCTGCTCCTGAGTCTGCTCGCTTCGCTCGCCCAAACCCCTCCCCAGACCAAGGTGAACCTCCCGATCGCGGCCGGCCCGTTCAAGCCGACGATGGAGTCGCTGACCCAATACAAGTATCCCAAGTGGTTCCGCGACGCCAAGTTCGGGATCTGGGCGCACTGGGGGCCGCAGTCGGTGCCGATGGAGGGCGACTGGTATGCCCGGCAGATGTACGAGGAGGGGAGCGGCGACTACAAGGACCACCTTGCCCGCTACGGTCACCCGTCCAAGTTCGGCTACAAAGACATCATCCCGCTTTGGAAAGCCGAGAAGTGGGACCCGGACCGGCTGATGGCCCTCTACAAGGCGGCCGGAGCCAAATACTTCGTGAGCATGGGCTCCCACCACGACAACTTCTTTCTGTGGAAGTCGAAGCTCCACCGCTGGAACGCCTACGACATGGGCCCGCACCGCGACGTGGTCGGAGACTGGCAGAAAGCGGCGAAGAAGTACGGGCTGAAGTTCGGCGTCTCCGAGCATCTGGGGGCGAGCTTCACCTGGTTCCAAGCCAGCCACGGCGCCGACAAAACCGGCCCGATGGCGGGCGTGCCCTACGACGGGAACGACCCCAAGAACTGGGACCTCTACCATGAGCCGGCCCAGCCCGGCGATACCGGCTGGTACAGCAACAACCCGAAGTGGCAGCAGGAATGGTTCAACGAGATCCACGAATTGGTCGACAACTACCATCCGGACTTGCTCTACAGCGACGGCGGCGTGCCCTTCGGCAACGAGGTCGGACTGAGCATGATCGCCCACTTCTACAACAGCAACATGGACCTCCACGGAGGGAAGCTCGAAGCCGTCTACAACTGCAAGCAGCTTTCCGGCGGGCGCTGGGTGCAGGATCTGGAGCGCGGGATCATGGCGGGGATCGACCCCAACCCATGGCAGACGGATACCTCGATCGGCGATTGGTTCTACAACAAACACTGGCAGTACCGGCCGGTAACGTGGGTGATCCACATGCTCGTCGACAACGTGAGCAAGAACGGCAACCTGCTCCTCAACGTGGTGCAAAGGCCGGACGGCTCGCTCGATCCCGAGGTCGAGCAGATGCTGCACGATCTGGCGGCGTGGAATGCGATCCACGGCGAGGCGATCTTCGGGACGCGTCCGTGGACCGTCTACGGCGAGAGCACGGTGAAGGCGAAGAGCGGCAGCTTCAACGAAGGCTACACCTACTCGGCCAAGGACATCCGCTTCACGACCAAGGGAAAGACGCTCTACGCGATCGCGCTCGGGTGGCCGGAGGATCGCAAGCTCGTGATCCGATCGTTGGCGAGGCCGAAGGGAGAGAACGTGAACGACATCGCCGACATCCGTCTCCTGGGCTCTACAGGCAAGCTGACGTGGAAGCAAACGCCGGACGGGCTTACGGTAACGTTGCCGGCGCAGGAGGTATCGCCCTACACGGCGGCACTGAAGATCACGGCAACCCACCTCAAGGCGATCCCCTACGAGATCCCCGAGCCGCCGGTGCTGCCCGACGCGCAGGGGAATCTGACTTTGATGCCGTCAGCGGCCGATTTGAACGGAATGCTCCAGGTGGAGGAGAAGGACGGGCAGCCGAACATCGGCTATTGGGATCGGACGACGGACAGCGCGTCGTGGAAGGCCAAGTTCCCAGCGCCCGGACGTTACCGGTTGACGGCGGATCTGGCGGCGGTTGCGGCGGGGTCGGAGTTCGTGGTCCTGGTCGGGTCGACGAAGCTGGAGGGTACGGCGCCGGACACGGGCGACTTCGGCAGGTTCCAGGAGACCGTTATCGGAGAAGTCGAGGTGAGTCAAGCCGGCGTGGAGACGGTGACGATTCGCCCCAAGAGCGCGCAAACCTGGAAGGCGATCAATCTAAGGTGGGTCAAGCTGGAGAGGGAGAATTAGCGGCGGCGCAACCGTCGGCGGAGGAATAGGAGAACGGAGGCGGCGGCGAGAGAGCTTGTGATCGGCTCGGGAGCGCCGTTGACCCGATGGGTCGGGCCGCCTCCACCGGATCCTCCCAGGTGGGATTCGCCGGAACCATAGATGAAGATCACGTCGTCGATATGGTCTAAATCCGTTTCGGTAAGGCTCCGCGCGTAGAGCTTGGCCGATATCGAGCTCTGGACATAAGGACCGTTCCAACCCGCCTGCCCGAATGCCTGGCTGGACGCATTCCAGATCTGAGGAAGCAGGGAATATCCCGATCCCCTCAAGGGCGCGCCATTTCCGAAGGTGGCGAAACCGAGGCCGCCGAACGCGCCCGATGAATCCAAGCCATAGAGCCCGCCCATGGAATAGGCGCCCAGACCGCCGGCGAAACCCCACCCGTTGTTGAGGTTCGTGGCATTGTTAACGGTGGCCGAGTTGGTCCAGACCGTCGATCCGTTACGGGAGACGGAGCCTCGGTCGGCGGTCAAGCCCTGCCCGTAGCCGGGATCGAATCCGAAGAGCACTCCGCTCAGGACGTCGCTCTGCCCCATGGCTTCCATGGCGGCTCCCATCGCGGTGTTGGTCAGGGTGATCGTGAGAAACCCGTTGCTCAAGGAAAACTCGGCTTGGGCAGAGACGTGGACGCTGCCCGCGTCCGATCCCGTTCCCGCCCAGGTCACGTCCGCGTGCGCGGATGGAGAACTCAAGAAGAAGAGGGCGGCAACGCCGCCCAAAGCACAAGCCGCGCGCAGGCGGCTCAAAGCAAGGCCCTCTCGTTTCAAATGCATAGCAACGCCATCTAAGGATCTCGGAGCGAGGCCGTTGAATTCGCCAAGTCTCCGTCAAAC
>DATJYD010000182.1:0-5693 GCA_035499755.1 Fimbriimonadaceae bacterium | reverse complement strand
CATGAGTCGTGGCCGGATTGATCGACCTCGAGTCGCCCTGCGAACTTGTCGTGCGGTTCAGAAGGCCCGCCCGGTAATCCTCTCGAAAGCCTCCACATACTTGGCCCGCGTCTTCGCGACGATGTCCGGCGGAAGCACCGGACCCGGCGGCCGCTTATCCCAATCGAGCGTCTCGAGATAATCTCGGACGAATTGCTTGTCATAGCTGGGCTGCGACCGCCCCGGGCTGTACAGCGAAGCATCCCAGAAGCGGGAGCTATCCGGAGTGAGCGCCTCGTCGATCCAGATGATCCCTTCGTCCGTTTCGCCGAACTCGAATTTCGTGTCGGCGAGAATAATGCCCGCGGCGGCGCAGTGCGCGGCGGCTCGCCGGTACAGCTCCAGCGTCCAGTCTCGCACCTTCTCGGCCGTTTCGCGCCCGACGATATCGCAGGCGCGGACGAAATCGATGTTTTCATCGTGGCCCTCCTTTGCCTTGGTCGCGGGAGAGAAGATCGGTTCGCCTAAGCGATCGGAGTCGACCATTCCGTCAGGCAAATCGAAGCCGAGAATCTTCCCGCCCTCTGACCGGTATTGCTTGAAAAGGGATCCCGCGATATAGCCACGCGCCACACATTCGATCTCCAGCGGCTTGGCTTTCTTCGCCAGAGTGGCCCGCCCTTTCAACTCCGGGCGCGGACTCTCCAGGCGCGCCGCAACCGCATCGTCGTCGGTCGAGATCACATGATGAGGGCAAACCGGAGCCAGTTCGTCGAACCAGAAGGCGCTCATCTGACTCAGAATCCGCCCCTTGTCCGGAATCCCGTTGGCCATGACGACGTCGAAGGCGGAGATCCGGTCAGTCGCGACGATCAGCAAGGCATCGCCCAGATCGTAGACTTCGCGCACCTTCCCGACCTTTGGTGGCGGAAGTCCCGGCAGTGCCGTGTGCAGCAGTTCGGACATCAACATGGAGTATGCCCGGTGCCTGGCGACTGGTGCCGACATCCGGTGCTTGACGCCCCTAACGCTCGGCCCATAATAGGACCCTATGCAGGCAGATGTCGCTCTGATTCTCGTCCCCTTCGGATTTACAGGGCTCGAATCGGAGATCTACACCTTTCTGCTGCAGGAATCTCCCGCGACCGGATATCGGGTGGCCCAAGCGATCGGAAAGCCCTCCGCCAACACCTACAAGGCCATCGAGAGCCTTCAGCAAAAGGGCGCCGTCCTCGTCGATGAGTCGAAGAACCGGCTGTGCCGGGCCGTGCCACCCGGCGAATTGCTTGCCCGCTTGACCCGTGACTTCGAATGGCGGCGGGCAGAAGCCGAACTGCGCCTGTCCAACCTCGACACGAACTCGGTGGACGATCGGGTCTACGGCCTGCGGGCACGAAACCAAGTGATCGAGCGCGCCCGCCACATGATCGCCGCCGCTCGATCCGTCGTCCTCTTGAGTTGCTCCGCTCATGTCGTCAACCAGCTTCGCGACCTCCTCGCGTTTCTGCCAACCCGCGATGTGCGGCTCTTCGTAGCCTGCGACGAGCCGCTCGGGATCGACGGGGCGAACTCGATCGTCAACAGCCGGCCAGAGTCGTTCGACGACATCCGTCTCATTTCCGACGCGGCCGAGTATCTGTTTGCCTTCCTCAAGCCCGGTCGAGACGAGGTCCAGCAGGCAGTTTGGTCCCGCAGTCCCTACCTCTCGGTCAGCGCTTACCGCGGCCTTGCCGCTGAATTCGTGTTGTTCGGCCTCCTGCCCCCAAGCGTCCAAGACACACCAGGATATACCGCCCTCACAGGACTGCGATAAGACGATCCCCCCAACCTTCTCAGACCCCAATCGTCGATCCGACGGTTAGAAGTTGAATGCGAGATAGAACAGGACTTGGTTCTGCCCGCGGTTATCCTTGTTCAGATTCGCGTTCGAAAGGTGCAGCCACCGCAGTCCGAGCATCGTTTCGTGACCGCCCTGCCGCAGGGAGACGCCGAAGTCGAGCATCGGACTCGAGTTGAGCCGAGTGCCGAGATCGAAAGACTCGCTGCTCGCTAGCTGCGCGCCCCATCCGACATCGAGAAAGAGATTGATGCTGCGCGACGGGAAGCGGAAGCGCGCGTACCAGATCGCCCCGAGCGCATCCGTGACCTTGCCTCGCGTTCCCAAGTCGCCGTTGCTGTGCTCGTAGTAGCCCTCCCAGACGAGCTGAGCCGGACCGTAGCGCCACTTGAAGTGGGGTTCCGGCTTCTGCCACGCGATCCCGACGCCGTAGTCGGTGCGGATGTCCTCGCTCCCGAAGACCCGCGTCGTCTTGCCGCCGAACACCGAGAAGTACAGGGTCGGCTTCGTGTACGCCTGCGCCGGGGCCAGCGAAGGAGCGAGGACCGCCCCGAACACTAGACCGGAAACCCAGACCTTCGACCACAACCGGCGCCCCGAGGCCGGGCGTCGGCGACGGGAGCCGGAGCCCAATGCGACGCGACGCCGAGCCCGAAGCCCGTAAGGCGAGACCGCGCGGGTGGTACCCTCTCGGTTGCCCAAATGCGCGCTAAGCTGCCGGTAGTTGTCATCGTTGGCCGACCGAACGTCGGGAAGAGCACTCTCTTCAACCGGATCATCCGCCGGCGCGTCGCCGTGGTCGAGGACACCCCCGGCATTACCCGGGACAGGCTCTACGCCGAGGCAGAGTGGCATGGACAGAAGTTCACCGTGGTCGACACCGGAGGCATCGTGTTCGGAGAAGACGATCCGCTTTCTGAGCAGATCCGGGTCCAGGCCCAGATTGCCATGCAGGAGGCCGACGTCATCCTGTTTCTCACCGATGCTCGCGACGGGCTCAATCCCGACGATATGGACTTGGCCAATCGTCTTCGGGGAACGACAGTAACGCCGGCCGAGGAGCAAAGCCGCAATGAATCGGAAAGACGTCCGAGGCTGTTCGTGGTGGTCAATAAATCGGATCATCCGGGACGCGATCTGGTCGCAAACGAATTCTACGCACTCGGCCTCGGAGACATTTTCCCGGTTTCCGGCTTGCATGGACGCGGCGTGGCCGATTTGCTCGACGAGATCGTCGCCGTCCTCCCCGAATCCAATCCTCTCGCGGACGAGCGAGAGGAAATCCCCCTGGCGATCATCGGCCGACCCAATGTCGGCAAGTCGTCGATGGTAAACGCATTCACCGGCGAGCAGCGGATGATCGTGAGCGAGATCGCGGGCACGACCCGGGATGCCATCGACACCGTCCTCGAATACCGAGGCGAGAGGTTCCGGCTCATCGACACCGCCGGCATCCGTCGGCGGGGCAAGATCCAAGGGACCGTCGAATACTACATGGTAGACCGGGCCCAGCGGGCAATCGAGCGGGCTGAATGTGCGCTCGTCGTCATCGACGGCAGCGAGGGCCTCACCGACGGAGACAAACGGATCGCCAAGATCGCGCACGACGCCGGCAAAGCGTGCGTTTTCGCGATCAACAAATGGGATACGAAAGAGCCCCCGGATGGCTGTCCCCGCCAGAAGTCGCCACTCAAGAAGGATCTCTTGCAGATCATCCACGATCAGATTCCCGAGCTCGGCTATGCGCCCGCCGCCTTCACGTCCGCAAAGGAGAGCGCGGGGCTCGAGCCGGTCCTCGATACCGTCCTCCGCGCGGTCGAGAACTACAGCTTCCGCATCTCGACCGGCCAGCTCAATCGCCTAGTTCAGGAGGCCGTCTTTGCTCGCCCTTACACGAGCAAGGGCAAAGCTCTGAAGGTCTACTATTCGACTCAGGTCTCGACCCGGCCACCCACGTTTACTCTCTTCGTCAACGACCCTGACCTCATGCACTTCAGCTACGAGCGCTACCTTCTCAACCAGATCCGCCGCGCCTTTCCATTGGAGGGCACCCCGATTCGGCTCGCCGTGAAGGCGAGCCACAAGCGGGAAGGACGTTAGGGACCTTTCGCTCGCTCGTATTCGATCAGCGCCGCACCAGGCTTGAGCGCGATCTTCACGCTTAGGCCGTCCATGAGTTCCTTCCCGGTCCTGGTCGTGGATTCGCCAGAGTCCAGATCCGTCACCTTGTACTTAACGGATGCCTCCACCCCCGACAGCTTTAGCACGATCGAATTGGCCGCCGCCTCGTCCCGGCGAAAGGCCTGGACCATCCCCTTGCCCGCCTCCGGTGAATCCCACTGCCACGCGATCCAGTCCTTCTTGTCCATGCTGTAGGGCGTCAACGGATAGAAGTCGCCTAGCATGAGGGGCCAAAGCTCCTGCCACTGCCGTACATCTTTGCGCATCGAATCCCAATCGACGGGCTGACGCACGTCGGCGGCGATCGCGAAGATCGGCGCCATGCAGCTTCGCACCGCGTAATCCGAGCCGAGATAAACACCGGTGCCGTTGATCGGCACCCATGGAGAGAGACCGTAGGTGTGGCATTGCTCGTCGATCGGTGCCATCTGGTCGTCGCTTCTGAGCAGCGGAATCGCCTGGCGCAGCGTCTCTAGCGTGTTTCGACGCCCACCTGAGGCGCAGGTATCGATAATCAGGTCGGGATGCCGCCGCTTCAGCTCCTCCCAGAAGGCCTTGTAGCCCTCGACGTGGCGAATCTCGGTGATCCCTTGGCGGTCCGGGGCGTCATTTGCGCGCCAGTAGCCCAGAGGATCGATGTTGAAGTCCTGCCGGTAAACGTCGACGCCCTGGCTCGTGATCAGATCGCTTACCCGGTCGACGATCCACTTCCAGCAATCCGGCTCGCCGAGCTTCAGCAGGCCCCCGTTCGCGCCGCCGTAGATCCACTCCGGATGGTTCTTCGCAAGCCAGGTCCCCGCGTAGACGCGCTCCGGTTCGAACCATAGCACCAGCTTGATTCCCCGGGCATGCATGAAGTCGCTCAGCTCCTTCACTCCCTTGGGAAAACGGACCGGATCGGGCTCCCATGTTCCCACTTCCCACCAGCTCTTGGTCTGGGGAACGGGATACCAGCCCGCGTCGAGGTCCCAGAAGTTGGTTCCGACCTTCGCCTTCGCGAAGGCGTCGACGAACTGCTTTTCGTCTGCCACCGTATCGACGAGATTGGGGAAGAAGCCATTGGAGTTGCCGTCGAGAAAGGGCAGAGGCAGCTTTCCCCGGATCCTGGGCGCATTGTCCGCGATCATCCAACGCCGCCAGATATTCTGCGACCGGATCGTGGCGCCCTGGTAGAACTGGAGAACGGCGAGCGGCGAAGAGGCCTCTTCCCCTGGATGCAGAGCGAAGTGGGTCAGCTCTTGCCCGGCCCGGATTCGCAGATCGCGCCCAGAGTCGCGCGAGAACTCAGCCGACCATTGGCCGCCCCAGCTCAGAACGGCAATGACGCCGCCCCCCGGCATCTTGACGTTCCAGTAGGGATAGCCTGGTCCCGTCGTCGGCCGCCCTCCCGCGGACGCCGTCTTGAAATCCGCGCCCGGACCGAGAGTGTCGGAGTGCGGCGCGTAGCTGTCGAGAGCCGCGTTGTCGCCCGTATTGTGGTGAAGCACGAACTCGCCGCCGTCATCCCTGGTCAGGGTCACGTCCATCGGGCGAATGTCGGAGATGATCGGCGTATCGGATTGGCCTCCGTTTTTGAAATCGATCGTCCATTCGACGACTGGATAATCGCGCCACTCAACCGCCCGGCAAGTGACGGTCAGCCTGGTCGCAGGATCGGTGTACACGATGGTGCGCTCGACCCGCTTGCCATCGAGGC
>DATJYD010000181.1:0-2567 GCA_035499755.1 Fimbriimonadaceae bacterium | reverse complement strand
GCTGAGCTGACCGGGAAGCCTCGCTTTTCATATCCCCTTCGGGATCCGGTTGTTTCGGGTCGGGCCGAGCTCCGATCGCCCGGGAAGCCCACGACAAGATCGCGGGACTAGGTTAGCGAGCAGGCCGTTTCTTTGCATGCTGCCTCCTAATCATGTTAAGCAAGCCCTCCCGACCCCAACCGCCGTCTTTCCCGAAACCCAAGAACGCCGGGCTCCGAGCATCTCCAGCGTCTGCACGCAAGGCCTACGCTTTTCGACGTTCTTGCCGCTCACGATACCGACCCGCGTGAAGCTCCAAGGAGCAAGAAAGTCGAAAAGTGCTCCCGCAGCCTTGCGTGCAGACGCTGGAGATGCGATTCAGTCACTCGTTCTTGGGTTTGGGGAAAAACGGCTCACCACCCCTTGTTCCACGTTGTGATCGACCGAGAGCGGGGTTCGGGTGTTTGCGCTCGACGCTCTACCTAACTCACTAATCGTCGGGGGCAACCCCATGCAAAGCAACGGCTTTCCAGGAGTACATTTGCTTTTACGATACTTTGGCGTTAATGCTTCGGGCCACTTGGATGTCGAAGCTGTCGTCGCGAGCCAAGCGGTCCGTCCATTGCGCCAATCATTGGTTCTGGACATTGTTCCGAAAGATCGTGTTCTCCTGGGTGGACGTGGTCGCGGCTACCGTGTAGATATGGTCGGATCGTAGAGCGCCGTCCATGAAGATCCGCACTCTTGCCTCCTGATTCGAGCCGAGATTGTTCTGCACGTAGACGAAATACGGCACCTGTTGCGAGTCGGTCACGAAGTCCAACTCCTTCAGACCTGTATCCGACACGACCGTCGCCCATGTCTGAGACTGGGTGTCCGATGCCGCCGTCGTATCCGTTGCCGTCCCGCTGTTCGGAGAGATGATGACGTGCAGATTCGTGAAGTCGACAGTCCCACCAGTCGTAAGCATCTCGACCTGAACTTTGGAGTCGTGCCCGAGGCTGCCTCCGCAGCCGGCCAGGCTCACCGATAGTGCGGCAGCGAGAGAATAGAGCAATTTCCTTTTCATGGATGCCTCCCGAGCTGGAGCGGCACGCGCCGCTCATTATGTGTTCGGACGATGCAAGCGCCTGCACGTTCCCGCCGAAGGTCGCTTCGTCCTCCTGCCGAAGGAATGCGATGGCCCCCATCGCAGGGGAACAGAACAGAACCGGCAGCAGGCGCCTGAAGCAAACCGACGAGTTCACGGAACTCAAGAGAAGGCTGAACCTGCGGTAGCCTTGCGTCAATCATGGCTGCAGTGGTCATCCTCAAGTACACAACCCAACCCACCAACGCGGGAGGCGGCTCCCTCATGGTGGAGTCGATCGGCCGGAGCAGATTCGGGATGGGCGGGTTCGCCGTCGGCCTCGACGATTCTCCTCACACTTACGCCCCGGGGGAGCCGTTCGTGAGGCACGAAGCCCGGTCGGTCGCCGAGGAAGCAACCGCGACGACGACGTTCGCGCGGGTTCAGTACTTCATGCAGGTCAAGGATCAGGCGACGATGGGCTGCCGAGCCGGTGCAAGCGCCAAGTTTGGGGGCGAAACCTACACCATCGAAGCGGTCGAACCGGGAGGTGACGCGCCACCTTATATAGGGCAGCCAGAATCGCTCAAGGCGAAGCGGTGGACGATCAAGGTCAGGTCAACCCATACCGGTACCCGGCGGGTCACCTTCAACCAGATGCCTCTCGATGCCGCGGGCCAGCCCATCATCGAAGTGGACGGGAACGGAAACCCTATGACCCCGGAAATGCGCCAGAAGCGCGACGAGGAGCGGCGGAAGCAGCTTGAAGATTGGAGGAAGAACGCCCAGAACGGGGCGGCTCCCTTCCCCTACCAGCCCCAGATTCCCTCGATTGGCCCGGGACGCACGGAGCGGGATGGGACGATGACGACGATTCTGTTCGTCGACCCGGCCAAGATCGGCAAGTTCCAGTTGCGCGGGCAGACGGCCAAGGTGATCGAGATCACCGGCATTCCCCTCGATCCAAAATAGAGCGCTTCGTGCCTCTTGTCCGTCGTCGGCAGGGAAACCCGGCGAGGGAACTTCCAGCGTCGAAGATCGGATAGATTATCGGACCGACTCCATGCGCACCGTGATCCTCTTCCTTGCCCTCTCTTTCGCGTCACTCGCTTTGGGGCAGAGCTTTCCGGTCTTCAAGCCGGGCGACGCGGCGCCAAAGCTGAGCGCGGCCGAATGGATGCACGGCGATCCCTTCGCCGGCTGGGATCGGAAGAAGCTCAACGTCGTCGAATTCTGGGCAACCTGGTGCGAGCCGTGTAAAGAAGCGATGCCGCACCTATCCGAACTCGCGAAGAAGTACCCCGAAGTCGGCTTCTACTCGATCTCGTTCGAGGAGCAGCCGCAGACGGTTCCGGACGGAGTTCGCAGGTTCGTCCAGGCGAACCTCGATCGCATGCAGTACTCGGTGGGCCGCGACACCGCCGGCAACGACGACTGGGCCTATTGGATCATGGGCTCGAAGCAGCGGGGAATCCCGGTGGCCTACATCGTCGACTCCTCGGGAAAGGTCCTCTGGATC
>DATJYD010000180.1:0-6258 GCA_035499755.1 Fimbriimonadaceae bacterium | reverse complement strand
TCGATCAGCATGCCGTGGCGATCGGTAACCTCGATGGTCAGAGGCCCCGGCGCGTTTGTCGCCGGGATCTCGATCTCGCCCGTGCTTCGGGGTGGGATGTTCGGATGGAGAGCTCCGGCTTCCTTACCGATCCGATAACGGAAGTTGAGGTCGGACAGGTTGGTGAAGTCGTATTCGTTCTCCACCGCGATCTTCGTCGCCACGCCCGGCACGTAAGCCGTCTCCTGGATCTTCACCGGCGACTCGACCTTCTTGGTGATCCAAAACTCCGGCTTCTCACGCCGCCAGCCGTCCACGACGCCCCATGGCGCATCCCCGACGAGGCCCCGACCTTTCATTTGGTAGGTCCCTTCGACGAAGTGGCTCTGAGTCGTCTCGCGCCCATATTCGAGGCCACGCCCAGGGACGCAGAAGATGTCGTCCGACCAGGCCCAGATCTGCGAGCCTTGAGTGACCTTGCTCTTCATCATCGTGTCCCAGATGCCTTTCAGCGGCTCCGCGTAGTAGTCGCGGATGCCGGGATCGACCCACATCTCGGCAACGTCGTTGAAGATGCCCTGATAGACGCACCAGGCTTCGTCGAAGAGGAGAGGCTTGTCCAGGTTCTCGTTTTCCTGGATGCGCTTGACGGAGATCGGGTTGTGGAGGGTCGCGATTTCGAGCCACGCGCTCGTCGCCGCGCCGTCCGGCCGGCTGGGGTCGACCTTGCGGGCGAATTCATGGCTGCGCTCAAAGTCATAGCCGAAATCGCTCTCGTTGCAAAGTGACCACATGAAGACGGACGGGTGGTTTCGGTCGCGAGCGAACAACTCGCCGGTTAGCTGAACGATCTGGGGCGCGTTGCGGAGGTCGTCGGAAACGCCGCACCAGCAGAAGTCGCACTCGTCCTCCACATAGAGGCCGCGCTCGTCGCAGTCCTGGACCAGTTCCGGCATCGGCGGATAGTGGGAAGTTCGAATCGCGTTGAGGTTGGCCTGCTTGATGAGGTCGACGTCCATCGCCTCGATCTCCGGGGTTACCGCGCGCCCCATCGTCGGGTATTGGTCGTGGTGGCAGGTGCCGTGGATCTTGACCGGGCTCCCATTGATGAGAAGGGTCGAGCCCTGGATCCTCGTCTGGCGCAATCCGACCTGCTGGCGAAGCGTCTGAAGAACGCGGCGTCCGCTACGCAGCTCGATCCGCAAAGTGTAAAGGTAGGGGTGCTCGGCATTCCACTGCTGCGGTTTCGGCACCTCGAGTTGGAACGTTTGCTGCTCGCGGGTGAGCCCGCCGACCATGACTTCGTCTTTGTCGTCATGGGCGACGACCCGGCCGTGGTCTTCGAGGGCGACGCGGACCGCGACCGCCTCCAGCTCCCGAGTTCGGTTGAGGATCGCGACCTTGCCGCTTAGATTCGCCTCGGTCCGGTTCCACTGGCAGCTCTCCTCGTAGCCCTCGACGTGGATGGCGGGAACTCTGAAGAGCGTCACTTTGCGCATGATGCCGGCCAACGCGAAGTCGGCGTACTGGCTCATCTTGTCCATGTTATCGCTGACGTTGGTGTGCTCGGCGACCCGGAGAGCGAGCACGTTGTCGCCGGGCCTGGCGATGTCGGTGACGTCCATCTCGAACGGCGTGAATCCGCCGTCGTGGTGGGCGATGTAGTGGCCGTTCAGCCAAACGTCGACGCCGCTATAAACGCCGTCGAAGCGAAGCATCAGACGACTCTGGGTTTTGGGTTTTGGATTTCGGAGTGAGGATCTTGAATACCTTCGCCGGGATCTGCCGACTATAGCGGATCCGTCCAACTCGTCCGACTTGTCCAGCCCGTCCAAAGGGCTGGTCGTTACCCCGCGCCGATAAGATAGCCCGAAACCGCCCGGGACTCTGAAATGAAGACGGTAGCCGCCGATCCCGTCGAGCGACTTGAAGCCCTCCATCTCCCAATGTGCGGGCACCTTGATCGGTGACCAGCCGTCGTCGTCGAAGTCGGGGACCTCAAAGCCCTTCGGCGGATCGACTTTGAATTTCCATCCCGCATTGAGCACGACCGGCTTCTCATTCATATCGAGTGGCGTGATGGCCCGCTGAAATCGCGCAGCATCGAAGCGCCTTGGCGTTATCCCATCCGCTACCGCGACGACTTGCCCGGTCAATCCCACCGGCATTCTCGCCGTGAACATCCCGTGGCCATCGGAGACCGCGTAGGTCGTCCACGGACCGCTCGGCGTCATGCACCGGATCTGCACGGATTTCGAGGCGATCGGCATCGCCCCGACTCCATCGCAGACCATGCCGACGAAGTCGCCACGAAGGTCCGAGGCTAGGCTGATGACTGGCGGGTGGGCATGGGGCGATGAGTAGGCCTCGACCTCGGTGAAGCTAGGTCCGTTCGTGATGTTGGCGATCCGGATCTTGGTTGTCGTCACGGGAGGATCGATCGCGCAGAGCACGAGATCGGGAAGGCGCACGTTCGGCTGGCCGAAGTGCTGGACGGTGCGCCAGTCGTTCGTCGAGTCGTCCCAAACCTGCACGTCCCATTCGAAGGTGAATCGCTGGTACTGGCGGACGAGCACTTCGCCGATCTGCTGAGGCGAATCCCAATCCAACTCGTACCAGACGCCGCTGTTGTGGCCGGGAATGCCCGACCACCGGGTGTTTTGGTTGCCGTCGATCGCGAGTTCCGGGGGCATTCCCTGGAGGAACTCGGACGCGGCCGCGTGAGCCCGGCGGGCGAGGTTCCGCTGGGCGGCGGCGAAGCTGATCAGACAAGTCAAGATGGCGAGGATCGAAAGGAATCGGGCAGACACGCTCTGAGCATAGCGGAACCGCCGCGATCTCAGCTACGCATTTGCTTGCCTACCGAAGGATCGCGGATCGGTTTTCACGGGCTGTGCGCAAGGCTCTCGCAAGGGCTGCGGATACAACAACTCCGAGCGCCAAGCCGACGATTCGCTAGCGGAACAGAATCTTGTCCATCCCAACCGTGAACCCAGGCAGGCCGCGGACTTCGCGAAGGCAGAGCTTGACGCCCTCCATGAAGGAGACTCGGTCCATGGAATCATGACGAACCGTCAGCACTTCACCCTTGCCCCCGAAGATGACCTCCTGATGGGCCACGAAGCCCGAAAGCCGAACGGAGTGAATCGGCGTCTCCTGGACCGTGCCGCCGCGTACCCCTTCGACTTTGAAAACCGGTTTGGGTTTGCGAGTGGGCGATTCGCTCCGGGCGTCGCCGATGAGCTGAGCGGTCAGGAGGGCGGTACCGCTCGGGGCGTCTTCCTTGCGGTCGTGGTGCAGCTCGATGATCTCGCAGTTCGGCAGCCATTTCGCGGCCATTTGAGCAAAACGCATCATGAGCACCGCGCCGATCGCGAAGTTCGGGGCGTAGATGCCCGGCGTCTTGTGTTCTCGAGATGCCGCGACCAGCTCGCGGACGTCGGCATCGCTCAAACCGGTCGCCCCGATCACCGGGGCGATGCCCCGGGAGATGGCGGACATCGCATGGGCAGTCGCGCCGGCCGCGCTCGAAAAGTCGACGAGGGCGTCCGGATTCGACCGATCGAGCGCGGCCCCGAGTTTGTCCTCGACTGCGATCTCGGGACCCACGCCGCCGGTCAGGTCGCGGCACAGGGCTCCGACCGATTCCTTATCGATCGCGGCGACGATCTCGAATTCCGGCGCTGCGGCGAGCGCTTTGAGCACTTCGCGCCCCATTCTTCCCGCCGCGCCGACCACGGCGACTTTCATTTCGGCCATATCTTCTCCATCTTGACGCTTCCCTGGTCGATAAGGACAGGGAGCCCATGCTCGTCGAGGTAGGAAGTCGTCTCCTGATCGCCCCTGGTGGTAACGGTCTCGTAGGCCTCGATCTTGTGGCCGCCGGCGTCGATCGTCTTCTTCCCGCGATACTCGGTCTTCACGATCTCCCATTGAAGGGAGTCGGCGCTGAACTGATAAGTCTCCTCCGTTTGTCCCGGTTTTGGACTATCCCGGAGAAACCAGAATTCGCTCAGGCTTGCCCGGGGAGCGGCCGAGGCGAGTGACACGCTTTTGCTGGTCCGATGATCGCCGTCGAGGACGATCACGTTCGCGCCTTCCTTGCCGAACGTGATGACGACCTGCTTGTTGATCCCACCGGCCGGGGCGACGGTTTCCTGGAACTTCCGGATGGGATTGCCTTGCGCGTCGTAGCGCGACTGCGAGGTGATGTGAACTTTCTGCGCGCCGGTTCCCAACTCCAGCCGGAGCTCCACGCTCTTGCTTCCGTCCTTTTGGATGGTTTGCCCCAGCGTGGCATATCCGGCCGGGTGACCGTTCACAGAGATGGCCAGCCGCGCCGTACCCTGTGCACCGGCAGTAGCAGTGACAACTGCTAATATTAATCCACCGAGTCTCGACCTCATATCCCGACCTTCCTATAGATTCCCGATCAGCCTGGCGGCCTTGATTCCCGACTCGAATGCCGTCTCCACCCGTCCGCCGACGAGACCATCGCCTGCGAGCAAGAGGCGATCGTGGCCATGGTTTACGGTGTCGAATTGGGCCACGGTTTCCGGCTGGCTGTACTTCCAGCGACGAACCTTGGCGACGGCTGGATTCTCGAATTCGGCCCCATAGAGCCACCGAACGTAAATCAAGACGTCTTCGATGATCTCCCGGTCGTCGGTCCTATATCGCATTTGACTGTACGATGCGCTCATCTGGGCGACCATGGCACAACAGCCGTTAGGCGCCCTTCCCGGGCTCTTTACGCTCTCCAGGCAAAGCCAGGTCAACGGATGCCTCTGCTCCGGGTCCAGGATGGCGTGGTAGGACACTTTGGGATCGGGTCTTTCGAAGCCCAGCATGACGCTGAGACAGGGCCGATAGCGCGCGTTCGCCACCGGCCGGCTTTCCCGGAGAGACCATAGAAGCGCCGAGGTCTGAGGGATCGGCGCCGTGATAATCAACGCGTCATAGGCTTCGTCATCGATGACGAACGATCGTCCTCTGCGCGCGATCTCCTCGACTTGACAGCCGACACGCACATCCAGCCCCTCCGCGAGCATCCGCGGAAGGCATTCATTTCCGGATCGGTAGGTGTATCTGGGAATCGGGCGGCCCTGCCCAGGAAGCACCCGAAGGGCTTCGTGAGTGTAGATCGGCTTCTCGACCTCGACAAGTCCGGCACGGTCCAAGTCCTCGAGCATGACCTTCTCGATCGCCATTCCCCGCGGGGTAATCGTCGGGGTGCCGGTATCAAAGACGTAACCATCGATCTCGACGGTCTCGATCCTTCCTCCAATCCGGCTGCTGCGCTCCCAAACGACGACCTGACGACCTCTTCGAGCGAGGTCGCGGGCCGCGGCCAGACCCGAAATGCCGGCCCCGACGATGCCGACTCTCAAGAGGCGAGAACTCCCAGCCCGCGCAGGAGGTGCTCCGCGCATTCGATCCCGCTCTGAGTCGCCCCATCGATGCTGCTATTTGTAGTGAACTCGCCGGCGAAATAGAGTCCGGGGGTTCCGGTGTCGTAACCCGGCCTCGCGCTCTGAAATCCCGGCGCTTGGACAAGTTGGGAATTCCGGCATCGGTAGCCTCGCAGAAAAGCCCAAGCTTCCGGATCTCGATTGGGGAACCAAAGGCGAAGTTCGGCCTTGACGATTTCGGCAAGCTGTTCGTTCGTCTCTGGCCGCTCGCCCAGAATCGTCGCCGAAAGCACAAAACGCCCCGACGGGGAGTTCGGCATAACCGCGAGATGGTTCGCGATGCCCTTCATGTTTCCGTTCAACACGAGCCCACCGTGACGCGTAGGCTTCTCGGGCGCGAGGAAGTAGAGCGTGATGCTGTGCCGAAACTCGGTTTGCATCGGGATCCCGGATAGGGCCGCGGCATTCTCCGCGTCACAGGCAAGGACAATCGCCTCGGCTTCCAGCGCGGTCCCGTCGTCCAGCTTTAGGCCGCGCACCGCACCGTTCCGGTTCAGTCCGGTCACACGTGTGTTCAACCGAACGTCCTGGCCGATCGTGATGCCGATCTGCTTCGGGATCTCCTCCATACCGAGGTTCGGCACCGCCGTATGCCCCTCGTTCAAGTAGCGCCAGACGAAAAGAAGCTGGCGGCAGGAGCCGGACAAAGAGCGATCCAGAAAGATGCCTCCGAGAAAGGGGCGGAAGAAGCGGTCGATCGCGGCATTGCTGAAGCCTTCGTCGCGCAAGTACTGCTCGATCGGGCGATCCGCGACTTCGTCCATGTCGTCCTGATCGAGCCACTGGACATCGCTGGTCCATCGCGCAA
>DATJYD010000179.1:0-5741 GCA_035499755.1 Fimbriimonadaceae bacterium | reverse complement strand
GCGTTCCACACCGGCTTTTCCCGTCTTAAGAAAAAAATCATGAAGACCAAGTCTCCGGATTCGAATAACGCACCGAAGTGAGTCACGAGCGGCATCCGGGGTCGTTTAGGGATCGCGCCGGTTACGTATTTAAATGCAACGACACCATCTACCGGCATATTACGAGCTATGGCGTCGACGACTATAGGAAGTTGGTCTCTTCCGGATTGTATAAGGAAGCCGCTGATTCCGGCAAACTCGTCTCGCACGAAGAAGTAGACCTACCGCCCCCAGGCGACGCCGGGGGAATCGTCTTACGCCCACAGCAGATCCGTGCCATCTCTTATCCCTACGAATGGTGCTTTTCGCAGCTTAAAGATGCCGCTCTACTTGTATTAGAGCTTCAGGAGATGGCGATCGGGAAGGGAATGTCGCTCAAAGATGCGACAGCCTATAACGTTCAGTTCGTGGATGGTCGGCCGATCATGATCGACACTTCGAGCTTCGAAGAATATCGCGAAGGGATGGTTTGGGTCGCCTATCGCCAGTTCTGTGAGCACTTTCTCTCGCCTCTTTTGTTGATGAGCCGCGTGGATGTTCGCTTGGCGCGGCTTCAGGAGTGCTTTATCGATGGGATTCCAATCGATCTAGCCGCCTCGATGGTGGGGAGGAAGACCTGGTTGAATCCGGCCCTGCTGATGCACGTCGGGCTTCACGGTAAGGCGCAGCGCGGCGGCAAGGGCGGTCCCGCAAAAGCCGGCACGATGCCGCGAAACGCTTTGCTCGGTCTCATAACGAGTCTCCGGCAAGCGGTGAACACTCTCAAGTGGACTGAACGCGACAGCCCCTGGTCCGATTACAGCAGCGCGTCGTCCTACGTCGAGACTTCGGCGAAGCATAAGCACGAGATCGTGACCGGCTATCTGTCCCGGCTCGCCGACAAGCCGGCCCTCGTCTGGGATCTGGGCGCCAATGCCGGGGAGTTCAGCCGCATCTTCTCGTCCCAGGGAATCCTCACCGTTGCCTGGGACGGCGATCCCGCTGCGGTCGAGCACAACTACCGCCATGTCAAAGAGTCTGGGGAAACGAACCTCCTTCCGCTCGTTCAGGACTTCACGAGCCCCAGTCCGTCGCTGGGCTGGGCGAACGAGGAGCGCACGTCGTTTCTCGATCGGGGGCCGGCGGATCTCGTGTTGGCCCTTGCCTTGATCCATCACCTTGTGATTGGCAACAACGTGCCGCTGGAGAAAGCGGCGGAGTTCTTCGCGCGCGCTGGCAAGTCCCTGATCGTGGAGTTCGTCGGTCCCGAGGACCCCCGGGTGAAGCAACTGACGGCGAGCCGGACCGACTGGCACACCTACGAACAGACCGCTTTCGAAGCGGCCTTCGAAACCGAGTTCGACGTGCTGTCGAAGGACCCGATACGCGAGTCGAGCCGAACGCTGTATCTGATGCGGAGAAAGCCGCGATGAGAAAGCCGATTCCGTTCTTTCCTCTCGTCCTCGCCGCCTTTCCGATCGTGGCCCTCTATGCCGTCAACTACGCGATGGTTCCGATCGAAGACGTCTGGCGTCCGCTTGGGCTGACCGTCGCCGGCGCCGCGATCGTCTGGCTGGTTTTTGCTCTGATTGCGCGGAATGTCGCCAAAGGTGCCGTGGTGACGGCTGTTTTCCTCGCGCTTTTCTTCACGTTTGGGCTGATCGGTAAGCATGTACCGAGCACGGTCCTGCAAGGCGCGGACGTGCTGATCCTGGGCCTCGTGGTTCTCCTTGTCCTACGAAGCAAGCGAGATTTCTCCCAGTTAGTCCGGAGTCTCAATTTCGGAGCGACCGTCCTGATCGTTTTGCCCCTGATCCAAATCCTCACCGTTCATCGCTCCGCCAAGGCGGGCGCTTTCCTCAGCGTCGATCTCCCCGTCAAGGCGACGGCGGCGACCGTCCAATCGAGGCCGGACATCTTCTTCATCATTGTGGACTGCTACGGACGCGCCGACCAGCTCAAACGGGTGATGGGCTACTCGAACGACCCCTTCGTGAGCCAATTGCGGTCCCGCGGTTTCTTCGTTGCCGATCGTTCGCACTCCAACTACGATCAGACTCAGCTTTCGATCGCCGCGACCCTTAACCTCACGTTTGTGCAGGACTATCCGAAGACCTTCCCTCGCGATTCCGATGACCGCCGGCCGCTGAGCGACGGCACCAACCTCAGCTTCGCCGCCTCCTACCTCCGTCGCCTCGGCTACAAGTACATCGCCGTGACCTCTGGCTATCCTCTCGACTTTCACTCCGCCGATCTGAACTTCAAGCGGCCGATGGTTCGATCGATGATCGAAAACACGTACATCCAGTTCACGCCGATCACCGTCGACAACTCAGCCATCACCACGATGTTCGAGGACCGGCGAGACTGTCTCGTCGGCGCGTTCCAGAACCTGAAGTATTTGGCTGAGCCAATGCCCCAGCCGAAGTTCGTGGTTGCGCACATCCTCGCGCCCCACCCTCCCTTCGTATTTGATGCCAACGGCCGTCCGATCAGGCAGCCTGGCATTCCGTTCGGCTTCTATGACGGCAGCGACTACATGGGGGCGGGAGGCACTCACCAGACCTACCGGGATGGCTACGTGGGACAGGTTCAGTTCCTGAACGGACAGCTTCTGCAGATCATCGACGCCATCGTGTCCAAGGCCAAGACCCCGCCCGTCATCATTATCGAAGGCGATCATGGTTCAAAGCTGGGGCTCGATCAGAACAACATCGCCAAGACCGACCTCCATGAGTGCATGTCGAACTTTATGGCCTTCTATGTTCCGCCGTCGGTCAAGTCCCTGCTCTACCCGCAGATCACTTCGATTAACACTTTCCGAACCCTCTTCGACGGGCTATTCAATGAGCATCTGCCCCTTGCGCCAGACCGGAGCTACTACTCGCCTTTCACCGAACCGTATCAGTTCGTGGACGTGACGAAGCAGGTCGCCGATCAGCCGCTGACCGCGGCGACCACCCAGCCTGCGCCAAGCCCGGCCGGCTGATCCGAAACTCGACTCGGCAACGCCCAATACCCCAATACCTCAACACCCCAATACCTTAACACCCTCCCCCCAGCCCCTCTCGCGAAAACTAGCGAGGGAAGTCGGGCGAGTTCTTGAGCAGATAGGCCTGGCCCTGGTGATAGGCGGCGTGAAACCCGAGCCGTGCAAAAGCCCCCTCGCCGGTGATGATGGGACCTAAAGCGCTCTTGATCTGTTGGCTTCGGCTTGCCTCGTCCGCTGCGCTGATGATGGGCTCCAACAGGGCTCGAGTGGATTCGAGGGCGCTCGCGACGAAGGCGGCGTCGATCTCGCTCGAAGCGAACGGGAACGGGCTGTCATTGACCACCCCTTCCGTAGCGGCGAGCTTGATTCGGTCGAGGCCCGGCTCGAGTGAGATGCCGCACAGCTGTGAGGCAAACGAAGCTTCGACGCCAGCGACGTGAAGAGCCATCTCTCCGATCGTCAGACAACCCGGATAGATCCGCCAGTTGAGCTGTTCGCCGTCGAGGCCGGCGATCTCGTCGAGAAAGCGCTTGCGCGAGAGGCTCCAAGATGCAGAGAAATCAGACATGACCTGAATTCTGCACAAAAAGGGGCTCTTGAGTCACAACCCTCGTGAAGTGCCACGCCCGGCCCGTTCTGCCGGCCCTCGGATCTCGGCTCGCAAGAACGGTCGCCCCCTCCCGCCCTCGCGGAGGGGCCTCGTTCCCAGTCCAAGACGCTGACGGCAAGAAAAGCCCGGGCCTTGGCCGAACAAACGCCCCGCCCATGTTCGTTGTGGGCCGCGGCCGCTCCGAGCATCGATGAAGCTCCTTCGCGGCTGCGGCCCCCTCCGGAGGCCAAATCCCCTCGCTATGCGTTCGCGGTTTCTTGATTGCTTCGCGACAGTCGCAGGGCAACCTGAACCCGGTTCTCGCAGTGCAGCTTTCGGATCACTGTGCTGACCAGATTCTTGACGCTCTGCTCTTTGAGAGCCATCGTTTCCGCGATCTTCTGGTTCGTATAGCCCTTTGCGATCAGGCAAGCGACTTCATATTCGCGATTCGACAACTCGAAGCCGTGCGTCATCATTCGAGGCCGGCCACGCCCACGGGTGGCGGGTCGAACGAGATCGGCTCCCAGCGTCTGCGCCTTGTCCAACAGGGCCTGCGCCGTGTCGTCTCGGGTGACGCTTACCTCGAATCCCGGCGGCAGCCCTTCGCCGTCGCTGATCAGGATTGTCCGGAATTCTCCGAACGTCTGCGCGCCCAGCAAGAACTGAACGTCATTGTCCGAAGCGCCCCGAAGGTCGAAAATGAACAGGTCGGCCTGCTCTTGTCGTGCCGATCGAATGCACGAGCGGTGGTCGGTTCCCGCCGCTACGACATGAAAACGGCTCCCGGAGAACAAACCCACAAGGCCGTCCAGGAACAGCCTCTCTAAGGAAGTGATAGCAACACGCATCCTCTATAGGATGACTGAAATACGCCAAAAGTGCTAGCATTTTGATCGTATTGCGCAAAGAAACTCAAAAGATTGCCTGTAGGGGTCGATTTCCCTCTAAAATTGGGGCATGGCGGTCGACCTAGAAGGCTTCGGCAAGCTCTCCGTCGCGGCTTCCGTGAGGAGCATAGCGAGCGGCGATATCGACACGGTTATCCAGCCAACCGTTCTCGATGCCGTCGAGTACGCCATCGCCGCCCTGTCGAATCGAAAGGACCGAATTGGCGTCGTCGTCGCCGGGGAAGGCTCGACGGCCGCACAAACGGACTCGACCGTTGCTTCGCGGGCCGAGGCGATCGCGAGGACAATGACCCAGGCTGGTCTGTTTCTGACGCTGGCCGCTCAGGATATTGTCAGAGACCGGCTGCGCGAGGAAGTCCACTTCGAAGATTTCGGAGTCATCGAGGCGGAAGGGGCCGATCGGGCGGAGCGGATCTTCGCCGTTTTTCATCCCGATCTTCCCGAACCTGCGGTACCTCATCGCAGAGTTACCGGCAACTGGCGGGCCCCGAGCAAGTCGTTCGTTGGGAGAGGGCGCGAAGTCGACGAGCTTCAGGATCTCGTCTTTAATCGCAGTATTGTCACTATAACCGGCTTTCCTGGGGTTGGGAAGAGCATGACCGCTTTGCACGTAGCCGGGAGCGTCAGCGAAGAACATGACGATGGGATTTGGTGGTTTTCGGTCGAGGATCGCGCGACCTTCAGCGAGTTGCTTGGAACGATCGGGACCACGAAGGGGCTGCTCGGCCTCAAGGGCGAGGTGACCGTCGAACGCATCGCCGAGGGGCTCGCAAAGCGCAAATGCGTAATCGTCCTCGACGGCTGCGAGCGGATGAGAGACGACGTGAGAACTCTTGTGTCCGCCGTCGTCGCTCGTTCGCAGGGCCTGACCTTTCTTCTCACCAGCACGAAGCCGATCGGCGTCGAAGGCGAGAACGTCTACCGTCTTGATCCGATGTCTCTGCCGGATCCCAGCGACGCGGTAGAAGAGGTGCTCCTCAAGAGCGATGCCGTCAACCTCTTTTGCCAAAGGGCGACCCAGGCTGGGGGCAAGATCCCGATCGACGAAGTCCATGTGGATCTGGCGATCCAAATATGCGAGAAGATCGACGCGCTGCCGATCGCGATCGAACTGATCGCTGCGACCACGAGAACGTCGTCTCTGTCAAAGATTGCCGCCGATCTGGAGCGCGACGCAAGCACAGGGCAAGATGCGCTCGGCCTGTCGAGCCGCCTCCGTGCCCTCGAGCGA
>DATJYD010000178.1:0-3728 GCA_035499755.1 Fimbriimonadaceae bacterium | reverse complement strand
ATCTACCAAGGATCGTTCTTTTGCCAGACGCGACTTTCTGAGAGGCGCGGCCGGCCTCGTCGGCGCCTCCGTCGTGGGCCTTCCGGGATTGGCGGAGGCTCAGACGACCATCGGCGGCATCATCTCGGCCCAGCCGGTTTCGGTCGCGTATTGGGACGGGGTGGCTTGGGTGCTCGCGACCAGCTTGCCCAAGGGCGACGCGTCGCTGCAGACCGTCGCGATCGGCCTTCACGGCTACGGGTCGGGCACCTCGATCCGGTCGATCGACGCCTATCCCGGCAAGATCCCGTTTTCCGCATGGAGCGCCGCGCCTCAGGGCTGCCCGGCGACCCAGTACGGCGCTCCGGTCGGACCGGGCGGCGTTCTTCTGTCGGTGAACATCCAGTCCGGGCCGAAGACGGTCCCGATTCCGATCCTGTTCACTCCTGGCTCGGGAACAGGCCCCAAGCTGCGCGAGGGCGTCTACGCGCTGGCTCTCGGCAAGGTCGATTGGATCGCGTATGGCTATGCGCCGTCAACCGACCACTCGCCTTTGGTCGATGCTTCCGGCAACCCCGCCACGTTCCAGCACGTGATCATGACGGTTACGCGGACGGGGTGACGGGCGCTGGGGTGTTGGGTGTTGGGTGTTATGGTATTGGGGTATTGGGGTATCGGGGTATCGGGGTATTGGGGGAGAGAGAGGTTGCTCGGGCGTTTGGGGCGCTGGGCGTTGAGGTATTAAGGTATTAAGGTATTAAGGTATTAGGGTATTAGGTGTTGGGGGGGCTAGAGGTTGTTTGGCGCGAGGGCGGGCTTGCGGACGAGGAGTTTGAGCGAAG
Source organism: Fimbriimonadaceae bacterium (assembly GCA_035499755.1). GTDB lineage: Bacteria > Armatimonadota > Fimbriimonadia > Fimbriimonadales > Fimbriimonadaceae > JAEVZK01. The sequence continues at coordinate 2,907 of DATJYD010000178.1, read as the reverse complement.
GCTATTTGAAGAAGTGAGAGCGGCGACTTGGGCGGCGCTGCCGCTCGACCCGGCGCAGAAGAGAGCTCTGATCGATCAGCAACACGAGGCTCGGCGGCGCCAGTACGCCTCTTCCTATCCGAACGCCCAGCACCTCGTCTTCTCGAAGGATGGCGAGCCGGTCGGGGCGCTGATCCTCGCCGAATCGGAGCACGAGATCCTGATCGTCGATGTCTCGGTACTGCCGGCGAGACAGGGACAGGGGATCGGCACGGCCATGCTCCGATCGGTCATCGAGTCTACGGCGAAGGTCCTTACCCTTCATGTCGAGCGGTCGAACCCGGCGCTCGAGCTGTACGCGCGCCTCGGGTTCGTGGAAGTCGCCGACGACGGCATGGTCGTGACGATGCAGCGGCGTTAACCGGATCTAATGCATGACACGTCCGCAGGGCAAGCCCTGCCGCTACGGTGTCGCGCTCCGGGTGCATGATTCGGGCTCTAAAGGAGACAGCGTCTAGAGCAGAACTGAGCAGGCGATTGAGATGGATAGTCCGAGTGTTGCCAAGGGATGGGTCGTTTGTTTCCTCGCGGTTCTCCGCTCAGGATGACGCGATCGGCTCGCATGCGATCGGTGATCGGGGTTAGTTCCCGGTGCGAACGGGAGAGCGGTCGGCTACGAAGCCGAGGTTCGCGCCAAGGTCGCCGTGCGACACGGGGCCGGGCGGGATATCGGTGAGAGGGACTTTGGGGTGGTTTCGAATCCACTCGACGACCCAGCCGGCCAGTTCCTGGGGAGTTCGGAGTTGGCCATCCAGGTAGGCGAGCAGCATGTCGTGGGTGCAGATCGTGTTGATCTTGTCGCCGACGGCGACGCGGGCGGTCTGCTTCGGCAGGTGGCAGAGGAAGGGAATTCGGGGATAGACCTTGTATCCGAGCTCCCCGCCGACTCGGAAGCTGTGGTCGGCGGTGAGGATCACGAGCGATGTATCCCAAGTTCCTGCGGCCTCCATGGACCGCCGGATCTCTCCCAAAGCTCGATCAGCGAAAGCCAGGCTGTTCTCGTAGGGGTCGGCGTTCCATTGGCTGTCGACGTCGGGCGAGCCGGTTCTCGCATCGAACATGCAAGGCAGATGCGGCGGGAAGAGATGGAAGTATTCCAGCCGATACCGGGGATCGGCGGCCAGAGCTGAGGCCTCGGCGATTTCCTGCTCATGGCTCCGAAGCTGGCGCTCCACCGACTGCTCGCCCTTCTGTCGCTCTCTCATCAGAAAGGTGAAGTCGTCCAGAGAGGAATGGAGCCAAGATTCGCCGGAAGGAAACTGATCCGGCCACTGCCACCAGCGGCAGTAGGAGGTCTGGTCTCCGAGCAGCCTGCCATATGGGAGGTGGATTCCCAAGACGGCCGAGCGGGCGCCCATCTCCTCGGCGTCCCGAAACACCGTATCCATGCCGCGGAAGTGGCAGTGGACGCCGTCGAGCCGGGTCATGTCGAAATCGCCGGTCGATACGATGGACTGGTTTTTGAACTGGACGCCGGTGAACAGGCCGGGAATCGAGATCTCGGTCCGGCTGCCGGGAGCGAGTGCGTAGGTGAAGTCGACCGACTCGTTTCGGAGGCGGTCGAAGTTTGGGAGTCGAAGCCAGGACGGCGGGGACTCGAACGCGTAGTGGTAGTCCAGCGTGTCCATCAGAATCCACACGACGCGTGGCCCGGGCTTCGAAGGCGCGGCTTGGATCGGCGGCAGATCGCGGTAGCTCGCGTTTTTGGACAGCGCCAGCGTCGCGAGGGCGACGTTGATCAGGATGAATGGGGAGAAGGCCAGCAGCAGCGTTCGCAGGGTCCTGACGATCCATCCTACGCGGCTTAGGAAGTAGATCGCGAGAACCACGGCGATCACGACGAGGCCGGTCAGGACGGTGCGCTGCGGCCCAGGCGCTCCGAAGAGGCTGGCGGGAAGAGAAAGCCACCGGTAGCCGAGAGTCGAGTTCAGGGTGCGGAGGATGAAGAGGGTTGCGGCGACAAGGACGAAGCCGCGAATCTGCCGTTGCCAGCGAGTTCGGGCGAGCAAGGCGTCGATCAGAAAGAAGGCGCAGCCGAGCACGACCGCGTCGAGGATCACCTCGAAGTAGAGCGTGGCGAGGGGCGTGTGCAGCCGGTAGTCCAGGAAGTTGAAGTTCAGCAGCACCCAGGCCTCGATGAACAGGAGATTGGCGAGACTGATGCACAGAGCCAGTCTTCGCCACGGGTTGCCTTTCGCTTTGCTCTGTTCGGAAGCCGTCAAGTCTTAGAAACCACCCAGAATAGGGACCAAAGGGGTATCCGCAACGCATCGCATTGCGATGCCTACATCTCCAGCATACATCATCTCGCCTTAACACCCTTGCTCCAGGTCGCGGCCGGCGACCGAAGAGTGTTTGACGCCTTTCCTAGTCATCGAAGGCAGCTCCATGCAAGCCGTCGCGACGACTCGCCTTATCTCCAGGCGCGGGGTGGGGGCCCCGGGTCCGAGCGTTGAGGTTGAAAGAGCTCCGCACGGCTTGGGACCCCAGGGCATGGCTTGGCGACCCGCCGTCTTCCCCCAAACCCAATAACGCCGGTCTTCAAGCGTGGGGCGGGGGCCCCGGGGTCTGAGCGTTGAGGTTGAAAAGACCCCGCGCATCTTGGGACCCCAGGGCATGGCTTGGCGACCCGCCGTCTTCCCCCAAACCCAAGAACGCCAGTCTCCAAGCGTGGGGTGGGGGCCCCGGGGTCTGAGCGTTGAGGTTGAGAGAGCTCCGCGCGGCTTGGGACCCCAGGGCATGGCTTGGCGACGACTTACGGCATGTGCTCCGGTCGCGGGAGACCATCGGCGAGAGGTTCAAAAAGTGCCCGCGCGTGCCGGTTAACCGGGGTCCTTCGCTTCGAACCTTCGCCGCGGCTCGGTTCTT
>DATJYD010000177.1:0-3530 GCA_035499755.1 Fimbriimonadaceae bacterium | reverse complement strand
GGTGATGAACGTCGGCGTGACCGGCCGATTGCGAGGGTTCGAGTAGTCCGGCCAGAGGCCCACCCCGCCCAGTCCGGGCTCACTCGGGACTTTGAGCAGTTCCTTGGCATCGTTGAGGCCATATCCCGCGAACATTTTAGGATCGAAGCGGGCCAAGAACCAGCCCGTTCGGCCGTCGCGAACGCCGTTGAACTCGATCCTGCCATTGCGCGTTACGGTCGCGGTGTAGCCGGCGTCGTACCAAATCCCCTGGGTAACCGGCGCCGCCCCGCCATGGCTCTCCGCCATGTGGGTGAGTCTGACGCCCGTGATCTCGCTGCCCGATAGCGCCAAGAGAAAGGAAACGGCACGCATGCTGTTATGGTAACACGCCGGTAGCCCCCGATCTTTGGGAGGAACGGCCAACCTTGAACCGAGTGGATCGGGCCGGAGTGGGCACTAGGCATCGAGCCCAGGGGTTGGTTAGACTGACCGAGACCTCCGCATGCGACCCGCGCCGCCCGCCCTGAGCATCATCATCGTGAGCTGGAACACGAAAGACCTCCTGCGGGCGTGCCTCGCTTCCATCCAGCGGCATCCGCCGAGCGTGCGGTACGAGGTGATCGTCGTCGATAACTGCTCGCGCGACGGCACCGCGGACATGGTGCGGCAGGAGTTTCCGCGCGTGATCCTGGTCGCGCTGCCCACCAACACCGGCTATGCGCGGGGCAACAACCACGGCTTCGAAGAGGCACGCGGCGAATACCTCCTCACCCTGAATCCCGACACCGAGTTCGTCGACGCGAGCCTGGAGAGAGCGGTGAGGATCATGGAGGAGAATCCCCACGTCGGCGTCCTCGGCGCAAAGCAGATCGGGATAAAGGGCGAAGTCCAGGCGTCGGTCCGCGGCTTTCCGACCCTGCCCGGGATCTTCGGCGACGTGACCGGCCTCGGGCGCCTTTTCCCAGCCTCAAAGCTCGGCTCCTATCGCATGCGTTCCTTCGATTACGACGTGCAACAAGAGGCGCCGCAGCCGATGGGGACCTTTCTGCTCTTCCGGCGCGCCGCCCTGGCCGCCGTCGGCCACGCGGAGAAGCCCTTCGACGAGGGCTTTCCGATCTTCTTCAACGAGGTCGATCTTCTCTATCGGCTCAAGAAAAAGGGCTGGCCGTGCCTCTACGCGCCCGGTGTGCGCGTCCTCCACCACGGCGGGGCGAGCACCAAGCAGGTTCGCAAGAATATGATCTGGGAATCGCACCGGAGCCTGGTGCGCTTCTTGCGGAAGCACATGCTCACCCAGTGGAACCTGCCCGTCATGGTCTCGGTATGGGGCATCATCTACCTCGCCGCTTTCGTCCGGGCAAGAGGCTGGTCGGAGGGGTTCCGGGCTGGATGATCGGACTTATCGGCCAGATCGGACCGATCGGATTGATCGAAGCTTAGGAGTGTCGATGCTGGAACTTACCGTCACCATCTGCTCCTGGAACACGCGCGAGGATCTTCGCGCGTGCCTGAATAGCTTGGAGGCGGTGCGGAGCGAAGCCGAGTTCGAGGTGATCGTCGTCGACAACAACTCCGGCGACCACTCGGCGGAGATGGTCGAGGCCGAGTTCCCTTGGGTGCGGCTCGAGAAGATGATGCGCAACCTCGGCTTCGCGGGAGGGCACAACCATGCGATCGGCCTCCGCAAGGCTCCCCATGCCTTCCCCCTGAACTCGGATACGATCGTCCATCCGGGCGCTCTGCGCAAGGTGCTCGACTTTGCCAAGGCGCACGAGGATTACGGCATGATCGGGCCGAAGCTGCTCAACCCGGACGGCTCACTGCAGTACTCCTGCCGGCGCTTCCCGAACCCGATCGCCGCCCTCTTCCGCAACACGCCGATCGGCCGCCTCTTCCCGAACAACCGCTTCACGCGCGACTACCTGATGCAGGACTGGGACCACACCCAGCCGCGCGAGGTCGACTGGGTCTCCGGCGCCGCGTTCTTGGTTAGAAAGGAGGTCATCGACCAGGTTGGAGTGTTCGATGAGAGCTACTTTATGTTCTGCGAAGACGTCGATTGGTGCTTTCGAGCGTGGAAATCCGGTTTCAAAGTGGTGTACTACCCAGAAGCAGTGATCACGCATGCCATAGGCCGCAGCACGGATAAGGCGCCGAACCGGATGATCGGCCGGTTCCACCGCAGCATGCTCCGTTTCTACACGAGGAACATGCTGCCCCAGACGTTCGTGCTCTTGAGGCCGTTCGCCTGGGCGGGCGCGGCCGTCGCCCTCAGCTTGCGTGCCTCGGTCTTCATCGTGAAGAACAAGATCGACCTTCTCCGCCGGAGGTTCGCGAAATAGCGGGGTTCGCCATTACTAGCCTGGACCGTCTTCGCCACGCTTCACGCGGTGTGGCGGGGCAGCGCTGCTCATCAATGAAGCTGCTTCGGGGGTCTCGATCGTGACACCGCGCTCGCCAGACAGCCTCCTGCTGCGGGCGTTCATTGACTTCGCCCGCCGCCAGCCCGCGAGCGTCGTGCTCCTCGCCCTCTGCGCCTTTCTGATTCCGCTGATCGGCGGCCAAATCGCTTTGGAGCCGCAGCCGCTCGAACCCGGCTACAGCCCAACCGTCCGCGCCCTGTTCCATGGCGTCGAGGTCCCGGGCTTGCAGCATGCTCTGCTAGCTTTCCTCGTCCTCGGCTCTCTCGGCTATCTCTTGATCCGGCGGAAGATTCTGCAAGTCCCGAACGCATGGGTGACCGGTCCGCTAGCGGCGTTTTTCGCCTTTCTTATCCTGTCCGTCTTCATGTCCGAGTACCGATGGACGAGCGTCTCGTCGCTCGCCGAGTGGTGCGTGTACGGCCTTGCGGTTCCCGCCGTCGTAGGCGGCCTTGGCCGCAAGCGAGGTCCGACGGTGGTTCTCGAAGCGCTGTCGGCAGGATGCGGTTTGACCGCGCTGCTTGGCATCTTGGAGTTCGCCGCCGCTCACAATCCGACCTGGCGGATCTTCGGCGGGTGGAACAACCCGAACGCACTCGCCGGGATGATGGCGATCGGGGCTCTGATCGGGCTCGGGCTGCTCTCGCGAGCCAAGAGCACAGGTTCGGCCGTATTCGCCGGCCTAAGCGCCACCCTTTGTGTGATTGCCATCTTCTTGACGGGGTCGAAAGGCGGCGTCTTCGTCAGCCTGGGGATCGGGCTCAGTGTCCTGATCCTGCTGTCGACTCTCTGGAATTCGAGTCGGGGGGCGGCTGCCCTCGGCATGGCCGTCGGCTTGTCGGTTCTCTCGATGCTCGCCATAGTCGGTTTCGCCGTGCTGGGCAAGGGGACTCTGATCTGGGCGGTCGGCGCCGGGCTGGGGGCGCAGTTCCTGGTTGCCGCGGCGGCCGGTCAGCGCGGAGCAGTCCTGCGTTGGTTGCCTGTGCTGATCGTCTCGGCGATCGCCATCGTAGGCGTACAAAGAGCGGCGGTCGGAGCGGGAGCCGAGGGCCTGAGGGTCGGGTCGGGCGCCGCGACCCAGGAGCAGTCGGCAGGTTTCCGCATCCAGCTTTGGACAGGAGCGCTCGC
>DATJYD010000176.1:0-2721 GCA_035499755.1 Fimbriimonadaceae bacterium | reverse complement strand
GCGGCTTCAACTGGACGAAACCGAAATGCTGTCGCTCCAGGGCGAGCTTAATGCGTTGCTCGGGCACATGGCGGACATTCAGGCGATCGACGTCGAGGGAATCGATCCAAAGTCCCACGTGATCGCGCTCCGAAACGTCTGGGTCGACGATTCGCCAGATTCGTCGATGCCCCGTTCGAAGGCCCTGATGAATTCCGCTTCTTCAAAGGCCGGGCTGTTCCTGGTTCCCGCGATCATCGAGGATTGATCCGGATGGCGGCATGATCTGCGAACTCTCCGCGACGGAGATCGCCCGGCTCCTTTCTTCCCGCCAGACTTCCGCCCGCGAGGTCGCCGAGGCGTTCCTCGATCGAATCGGCCGCCTCGATCCCACCTACGGCGCCTATCTCCGAGTCGAGCCCGAAGCCGTGCTCCGTGGCGCCGATGAGGCCCAGGCCCGGCTCGATCGAGGGGAAGACGGTCTGCTCACCGGCGTACCTCTCGCGATCAAAGACAACATCTCCACCGAGGGAATCGAGACGACCTGCGCGTCGAAGATCCTCCGGGGCTACGTGCCGCCGTTCGACGCCACGGTCGTGGAGAGGGCGAAAGCCGCCGGAATGGTGGTTCTAGGTAAGACGAATCTCGACGAGTTCGCGATGGGTACTTCGACGGAGAACTCGGCCTTTCAGCTCACCCGCAATCCGTGGGACGTCACGAGATCGCCGGGCGGCTCGTCGGGCGGCTCGGCGGCAGCCGTGGCGGGCGGGTTGGCGCCGCTGGCCCTGGGCTCCGATACCGGCGGCTCGATCCGGCAGCCGGCTGCGCTTTGCGGCGTGGTCGGCTACAAGCCCAGCTACGGGCGGGTTTCGCGTTACGGCCTCGTGGCATTCGGGTCGAGCCTCGACCAAATCGGGCCGATTGCCCGCACCGTCGAAGATGCGGCGGTCCTCGCCCAGGCGATCAGCGGGGGCGACGAACGGGATGGAACCTGCCTGGACCTGCCTCCGATCGATGCGGGCCGAATACGCGAGGGCTCTTTGAATGGCCTGAAGATCGGGCTTCCGAAGGAGCTGTTCGAAGGCGCTCAAGATGGGGTGCGAGACGGGGTGGCTCGAGCCACCGAGGCGATGCGCAGCGAGGGCGCGTCGCTTCAAGAGATCTCGCTCCCCTCGATCGCGTACGGGGTTTCGACCTACTACATCATTGCGCCCGCCGAGGCGAGCAGCAATCTCGCCCGGTTCGACGGCATCCGCTACGGCCCTCGCGTGGCAGGCTCCGGGCACATCGAGATGGTGGAGAAGACCCGGGCGGCCGGATTCGGACTGGAAGTCAAGGCGCGGATCATGATCGGGGCCTATGCTCTGTCGGCCGGCTATTACGATGCTTACTATCTGAGGGCCCAGCAGGTGCGAGCGCTGATGCAACGCGAGTTCGAGGCGGCATTTCAGCAGTTCGACGTCATCCTCTCTCCCACTTCGCCGGTGACCGCGTTTCGGCTCGGAGAACTCACCCGGGACCCGATGGCCCTCAAGCTGCTCGACTACTGCACGATTCCGGCGAACATGGGCGGTTTCCCCGCGTTGTCTCTGAACTGCGGCTTCGACCGGGGATTGCCGGTGGGCCTCCAACTGATGGGGCCGGCTCTGGCCGACAACGAACTTCTGCAAGCGGCCTTCCAGGTCGAGCAGGTTCTCGGCGTGCCCCGGCGCTTGGCGCCCGGCGTCTAGAGAAGGGGTAAAAGAGGAGAAGACCGCGGAATCAGCGGTCAGAGCTTAGAAACCTCTAAACCCCATGTCCGATACGCGCGCATTCATCCAACGAGCCGGCAACTACCAGTGGCCGGATGTCGAGGTCAAGGAATACAAGCCTGGCCACTCCCAGGACGTTTCCCGGCGAACCCTCCTGGAGCCAAACGGAACCCAGTTCGAGGTTCGATATTTTGAAGTTCAAGCCGGTGGACATACAAGTTTCGAGGAGCATGAGCACGAACACTGCGTCGTCGTGATCCGCGGACAAGGCAAGGTACGGCTTGGCGGCGAATGGAGCGAGCTATCGCTTCACGATACGGTGTACGTTGGCCCGAGTGTGCCGCACCAGTTCAGAAACACGGGCGTAGAACCCTTTGGAATCCTCTGTGTCGTCGATCGGGAAAGGGACCGGCCGACTCTTCTCGACTCGCTCGGCGACCCTCAGACGTCAGACTAAACGATGCTTACCTCGGTATTGCTCGGAGCGCTCATCCTCCAAGGTCAGACCGCTACGCCCGTCCAGAAGCCGGGCCAGACCCCTCCGCCTGCCCAGACCCAGCTCAGCAAAGAGGAGATACAGCATCAAAAGGACCTCGAAAACGATATCGCGGTCGGCAAGAAAGCGTGCGTCGAGATCGAGAAAGTCGAGAAGCTGAGCGACAACAAGGAATATCAGGACCGCGTCAGTCGCATCGGCCAGCAACTCGCCGCGATCGCGAGAACCACTCCGGTCGAAGTCTATTGGGGCGACAAGCGGCTTAACAAATTCGACTACACTTTCAAAGTCCTCAAAGGCGACGACGTCAATGCGTTTACCCTCCCGGGAGGGTTCGTCTACGTATATGAGGGGCTGATCAAGTACGTGCAGAGCGACGACGAGCTCGCCGCCGTGCTCGCCCATGAGATTTGCCACGCCGAGCAGCGGCACTATGCTCAACTTGTGAAGGAGCAGTCGAAGATCACCGCGCCCGGCCTGATCGCGATCCTTGCC
>DATJYD010000175.1:0-7977 GCA_035499755.1 Fimbriimonadaceae bacterium | reverse complement strand
CCTGAAGGGCGAAGATCATCACCTTGATCCGCTTCGTCGGGACGCCGGAGAGCCTTGCCGCCTCCTTGTTGCCACCGATCGCCAGCGTGTTGCGTCCGAAGGTCGTCAGATGGAGAAGGGCGCCGAAGACGATCAGGCAAGCGATGAGTGTCCAGATCGGGATCGGCAGACCGAGCACGACGCCGTTGCCGAGATGAGCGAACGAGTCGCTCGTCGTCCCCACCGAATCGCCGTTGTTGAGGATGTAGCCCAGCCCGCGCACGATCTGCATCGTCGCGAGAGTCGTGATGAGCGCATTGATCCCGAAGATCGCGATAATCACGCCGTTGAAGGTGCCGATCAGCGCGCAGACGCCAAGACACAGGGGAATCGCGAGCAGATTCCCATTCATCTTGTTGACGAGCATCGCTACGAGCACGCCGGAGAACGCGCCCACCGATCCGACGGAAAGGTCGAAGTCGCCGCTCGCCAGGCAGAACAGCATCCCGCAGGAAACGATCCCGACCGTGGTGACGGAGAGGCCGAGCGAGAACACCAGGTTCCTCGCCGTCAGAAAGTACTGAACGTTGAAGCAGGCATAGCCGAAGAGGATGAGGAAGAGAATCAGCATTCCGCCGTTCTCCCAGGCCGTCCAAAGCCACCGCTCCCAAGCAGGCCTTTGAGCTCCCGCGCCCCTAATCCTCAATCCTCACCTGATTCTGAATGCCTCAATACCTGAATACCTCAATACCTCAATACCTCAACACCTCAACACCCCAATCAGTTGAGCTCGTTCTCCAGCCCCTGGTCGGTCAGCACCTGCTTGAAGTTGTCTCGGGTCATCAGGATGCCGTCGGTGTAGGTGATCATGGGAGGCTGCTTGCCATCTTTGATCCAGTGGTACATCATGTCGCTCGTGTGATAGCCGTGGATCTTCGCCTGGAGGAGAACGGTGCCGAAGAGCCCGGTAAGCGGCTTCTTCAGATCGTCGATCGCGCTCGTGTCGCCGTTGATGCCGATCCCGATGACATGGTCGGGCGCGATATTGAAGGTCTCGGTCGCGCGCACCCCGCCGACGCAGCCCGCGTCGTTCATCGAGGTGACGAGCCAGTTCTTGATCTGCTGATGCTGGGTCAGAACTGTAGTCGCGGCTAGCTTGCTGTCCGAGACATCCTGGCCCTTCTCCGCCATCTTGTAGACGTTGGCGGCCGGGAACCCGTCCTGCTCGGCAGCCCCGATCTCTCCGTCGGTTCTCTGCTTGGCCGTGTCGAGCTCTTCGTAGGTCACGACGAGCATGCCCGTCTCGGCGGGATTCCAGCCCCGCTTCTTCATCTCGGCCATGAGCGCATGGCCGACCATCTCGCCGATCTTGTGGGCGCTGATGCCGACGTGGTGAACGCCGTCGATGAACTTGTGATCCGGCCCGACGAGCTGATCGTCGACCGTGATCAGCTTCATGTTGTTCTTCTTGCACTCGTTGACGATCGCCGGCCCGAGGTTCACGTCCGGTGTACAGATGACGAGCCCCTGCGCGCCCTGCGCGGCCGCATTGTCGATCGCTGGAATGACCGCCGTGCTGTCGGTCGCGGGAAGCTTGATCAGTTGGAAGCTGTCGTCCTTCGCCGCCTGGTCGGCGAATCTCCATTCAAGCTGGAACCAGGGCTCGTCCGGCTTCTTCACGATGAAGGCGACCTTGGTGCTCGCGTTCGCCGGTCCCGAGGTGGTCGCATTCCCGGCTTGCGCACCGCCCGAACCCGTTGCGCCTCCGTTGCATCCGGCCAAAACCGCGATTGCGGCAAGCCCGCACAGAAGCTGAAGTGCCTTGACTGAGTTGATTCGCATTGTCTCTTTGCCCCTTGGGCAGATTCCCAGTCCCGATATTACGGCACGCTCATGCGTTTTTGCCATCTCGCTTCTTGCGGCGTTGCCCGTCGTCACGGCGTTGAGGACAAACGGACGGATCGGTCGGATCAGTCGGCTGCCCCAACACCCCGGCGCCGGGCTATCCTTAGAATCGATGCTGACCGCCCGACGCGTCTCCCGCCCTCTCGCCCTCGATGGCTCTCTTTCCGACCCCGCCTGGCAGGACGCGCCGAAGTCGGACCGCTTCGTCGACATGGCGACCGGCGAGCCCGCCCTCCTCGACACCCGCTGCGCGGCTCTCTGGGACGACGAGAACCTCTATGTCGGATTCTGGATCGAGGAGCCCTACCCGGCCGCCCATCAAGCGGAGCGCGATTCACTCGTGTTCCGCGAAAACGACGTCGAAGTCTTCATCGACGGCGGCGACTGCTACTACGAGTTCGAAATCAACGCCTTGGGCACGGTCTACGAGGTCTTCTTTATCTGGCGGGACGCCTACCGGCGCGGCGGCCGCTTCGATATCCCGGAATTCGACCTTCTCGAGCGGGCGGCCTACACTTTCGGAGGCAACTTCGATCGAACCGAGGATCACTTCTGGGTGGGCACCAACCCGCGCGGCACGCGCTGGGCCTTCCTCGACTGGGACTTCCCGGGAATGCGATCCGCCGTTCACGTCCACGGCCGATTGAACAACCGGTCGGCGCCGAGCACGGGCTGGACCGCGATGATCGTCTTCCCCTGGGCGGGGATGAAGCATCTGGCCAACGGACGCAGCCTGCCCCCGAAGGACGGCGACGAATGGCGGCTCTTCCTGGGCCGGTTCCAGAAGCTGCGGGTGGGCAAAGACGAGGCGCAGGCCGCCTGGTGCGTTACCCCTCACGGAGTCTACGACACTCACATGCCGGAGAGATTCACGCCGGTGCGTTTCAGCGAATAGGTCGGATCGGACGGGTCCGTTGCCGCAACACCCCAACGCCTCAAAGCCCCAACGCCCCAATACCCCAATACCCCAATACCTTAACACCTCAATACCTTAACACCTCAACACCCATCGGCGTGCACGGCCGCCTCCAACTCCCGCGCCTGCTCCTCGCTCTCCGCGCTTACGATCATGAACAGGCCCTCCGGCCCGACCGAATCGACGAGCGGCCCCACCTGCTCGGGCAAGACCTCGATCGCCTGCACCGACTTTCCCGCCGCCCGGATCCGCCGGTAGAGGTCGAACCAGCGCGGATCGCCGCCCCGCTCGATGCCCGCCTGAGGCGTCCATTCGATCGCATCCAGCGCCTCGATCTCCAAGAGCGCGTCCAGGTGCGCGATCGCCTGAGTCCCGTCGAGGTGATACATCGAGTAATCGAGCCACTCGCACTGCTCGGTCAGCGCGGGAACGACGAATCGCCGGAACATCGCCGGCGAGATCATCGCCGAAGCGTCGCATTGGACTTTCGCGGTCTTGCCCGGACCCCAAATCTGGAAGGCCGCGAACGCGTTCCCGCCGCCTGACAGGAGGGAATACATCCGGTCGAAGACTTCGAAGTAGGCGCGATTGATCTCGGCGATCTTTTCCGACACCCATTCCGGCCGCTCGATCAGGTCTTCCATGAGAGTCTGCGGTTCCCGAAGCTGGGCAAGCGTATCGAGGTTCTCGATGAGATCGGGAATCCCCACGAGGAACCGGCCCTCCGAAAGAGCCTCAGCCCGCCGAATGAAGTCCAGATGCAGCGAAAGCCAACGATTCTCCTGAAACGTCAGAGGCGGATGGGTCGAAGGGTCGGCGATGCACGGCTCGTACCAGACGGTATCCCAAGCCCAGCCCGGCTCGTTGCCGAGGAAGAGCCCCAGGCTGCCTGGGCCGATCTGAGTGTCCACGAAAGGAAAGGCGACTCCGCCGAAGTACGTCCGCGACAGCGAACAAACGAGGCTAGCGAGACGCCAATCGAGATCGGACCAAAACTGCTCCGGATCGCGGGCCGGCCCGGGATCGGGCACATCCTCCCACGGCTCGTCCTTCGGCGCCGTCACGCACAGCGCGGGTCCCTCCCGCCGCCACCAGGCGCGCAGCCGCTCCTGCGCCAAGGGCCAGTCGCTCTTCCAGAACACGGCTCTATTGTGGGCCGACCGCAACCATGGCGAAGCAAAGGGGAATGGGGCGGCTGATGGGTCTCGAACCCACGACCTCCTGAGCCACAGTCAGGCGCTCTAGCCCCTGAGCTACAACCGCCGTGCGAACGTTCATTTTGGTTGAGAAGAGGCGTACAAGTCAAGCCACTGGGCAATCCGCGGCTCGTCCGGAAAGCGTTCCGAGAGCGCGCGGAGAGCCTCGATCTCGATGCCGCGCCAGGGAAAGGGAGGGGTGATCGGCCGCGTCGAAGCGGCTTTCACTTGCTCGGCGGCCTCGAACTCCAGATTCGTGACTTTCAAATGCGCATATGCGAGTAGGTAGCGAAGCATCGGAAGGTCGGCATGCCGAAGGGCCTCGTCGATCCAGCGCGCCGCTTCATGGTGAAGGCCCGCTTCGAAAAGCAAGGCCGCAACTTCCAGGAAGGCGTCGGGAAAGTCGTCGAGCGGCTTGAGAAGCGGGCTCGAACCCTCTTCGAGAGTCTGCGGCTGAGCCAGGAAGCTCTCGGCTCGGAGGGCCGGCTCCAACGGCGCGAGAAAGTGGGCGTTCAGCAACTCCGGAGACTCCCCTTCCGTTCGGCTCCCCAGACGCGCCGCCATCGCCTTCATCCACCAGGCGAGATGGTCCTCGCCGTTGTTTAGGAGAGACTGCTCGAACCGAGCCTCCGCCGCCTCGAAATCCCCGGCGGCAAGAGCCCGCACCCCGAGCAGGGCGTGCGCGACGTGCCGCCTCCCAACATCGAAAGTGGCCTGCTCCAGCTCTCCGTCGGTGTACGGCGTGGCCGGTTGGGACAGAGCGGACCGATCGGGAAGACGCGGCTGACCGGTCTCATGAGCCATGGCCCAATCGCCCTCCCATCTCAAGACGACGTTCCTGGCTTCGTCCATGACGGCGACGCCGGCGACCGGCTCCGGCAGGGGAATCGCCGCGATTCTCCGCGGATCAATCTCCGTCGGCGCTTCGAGGCTCTCGCCTCGGCGAGTCATGAGCACGATCTTCCCCCGGATCGGTGCGGCGGCCTGGATCTGGATGGACTCGCCTCCGACGAAAAGCGCGCCGGCTTCGGTGACCGCGCTGACTCCGCGCAAGCCGGAGATGGGAACGATCCGGACCGTCCAGGTATCGAGTTGATGGGGGGCGATCGGCCGGGGCTCGGGAAACCGGGCCAGCCGGAGCATGCCCTCGACGCGATCGGCGACGAACGCGCGATCCACGAGAAGCCCGATCCCTTGGCCGCCGGCCGAAGCGAAGAACGCTCCTGCCGACGCCCGCCACTCTGGCATCTCGGGCATCAGGAGCCCCGCGCGATAGGGCAGGCGCTTGAAGGACCGGTTGAAGATGCGCGCCTCCAATACGAGTTCCGCGCGATCCTCGGGCATGGATGCCCGCAGGTGCCAGCTCAGCCCCGTTCCCGTCACCGCCTCCCCAAGCCAAAGGCTGCCCCCGCCTTCTTCGTCAGCCTCTTCGGCGGCATGCTGCACGGCCCCGAGGCTGGTCAGCCGCGCATCGCCGTCGAGGTGAAGTTCGATTCCGGCTATCAGCACCTGGCCCCGGCGGCCGCCGCAAGCCGACCGGAGAGAATCGCGAGAGAGAAGCTCGGTTTTGGTGCGTTTATCGAACAGCTCGAGGAGCCGGCCACCCAACCCGGGAACGAATGCCGCGCGCAGATAATCGTTCTCGATGACGGCGGCGAGAAACGTTGAGCGCATGGTCTCCCCGGAGGCGCGGAGCTCCGGATACGGATACGACTGCGCGGTCGGAGGGCCTGGTTCGAGGGCGGCGATCTCGATTTCGAGCGGCTCTTCGGAGATGGCGTTGGGCATCGGAAGTTGGGCCGCAGGTTACCTCTGGGCTACAATGCTCTCATGGCACGCGCGGGTTGGCTGATCTTGAAGTGGCTGGTGATTCCGGCGGCCCTTGCCTGCGTCGGTTACTACTTCGTCGGCCCCCGGATCAATCAGATGATGCCGTCGATCGGTCCCGCGAAAGCCGCGACTCCGTCTGAACCCGCGACCTCGCCGACCCCCGACGCCTCGGCGACGGCCAATCATCAGGCCGGCTATCCGCCTCCCGATGTCACGGTCTCCAGCGCCCCGGGCGCCGATGCGAGCGCGCCGGTCGTGCATCATCGCCGGCATCGCCGGACCGCGAAGAAGCCGGCCGCGGCCACCCCTCCGGCTGACCAGACCGCTCCTCCGCCCGATCGGGGCAGCATCGGCGGCACCGACGGAGGCGGCGATCCCGGCGGCGGGGGCGACGTCGGCGGCGGCAACTGATCTCGTAGTCTTCGTCGCTCCCGAAGAATGGTGGTCGGCCAGGTTTCCTGAGCCGGATAAATCCGGCGGTCCCAGGTGCTCGCCGGACCGGCTCGGCTCCTCGTTCCTCGGCTTTGGCGCGGGTTCCCAATATGACAATCGCCACCGGTATTGACCCGACGCGAATAAACCAGTTGGAGCAATACGAAAACAGGCGGACACCGATCTGAGCCGCCCCATTTCCCCCCCGAGACCTGCTAGGGTAAGAGCATGTGGGCGAGATTCCTCTTCCTAACCGCCGCAACCGCGATATCCATGGCAGCTTCAGCAAACCTAACCCCTAGCCATCTCCGATGCGAGTATCTTGTGAACCCGCTCGGCATCGACGAAACCGCGCCGCGCCTCAGTTGGATCGTCACTTCCGATCAGCGCGCCGACCGCCAGACTGCTTACCGCATTCTCGTTGCCTCCAGCGAGGACAGACTCAAGCAGGGCGTTGGCGATCTCTGGGACACCGGCGAAGTCGCCACCGACGCCACCCTGAACATCGCCTACGCGGGTAAGCCCCTCACGGCCGGGCAGCGCGCCTGGTGGTCCGTCGAGGTCAAGGACAAGGACGGAAAAGCCTCCTCGTGGTCGGCACCGGCCTATTGGGAGAAAGGGCTCGACATTGGCGATTGGAAGGGCGACTGGATCGGTCGCAACGATCCCCCCGATATCGCCGCGACGGTGACCGGAGGGAAGTGGATTTGGTACCCGGAAGGCACGCCGGGCAAAGAGGAGCCGAGGGGCGACCGCCTGTTCACTACGACCCTCCACCTCGACGACGAGCCGAAATCCGCCCAGTTCGGAGTCGCCGTCGACGATTCCTGCCTCGTGCTCGTCAACGGCAAGCAGATCGGGGGAGCGCGGGGCTGGTCCGGCTTCGCCGATCTCGATCCGACGCCCGAGCTTCATAGGGGCGACAACCAGATCGTCATCACCGCCCACAACGGCGCCGGCCCGGCCGGCCTGCTCCTCGTCGGCGCGGTGCGGCTTGCGAACGGCCAAACGGTTTCCTTGGTCACCGATCGCAACTGGACCGCTTCGATCGGCACGGCCGAGCCGAAGCCCGCGATGGAACTGCCGGAGAACTCCTACGGACTGCCGGCTTGGCTTCACGGCGCCCGCCCCGCGGTGCTGCTCTCCAAGTCGATCGACATAACCAAGAAGGTCGTGCGCGCCCGCGTCTACGCCAGCGCGAAAGGGCTCTACCGCCTGACGATCGACGGCAAGCGCGTCGGCCAAGACGATCTCACGCCCGGCTGGACCGACTACCGCAAGCGCATCCAGTACCAAACCTACGACGTCACCTCGGCGCTGAAGCAGGGCGGCAACGCCTTGGAGATGGCTCTCGGCGACGGCTGGTATTGCGGCCACGTCGGTCTCGCCGGACGCGAGAACTACGGATCCAAGCCGTTGGGCCTCCTCCAGCTCGAAATCGAATACTCCGATGGCTCGAAGGACACGATCGTCACCGACGGCTCCTGGAAAGCCGGCTCCGGTCCGATCGTCGACGACGACCTCCTGATGGGCGAGGACTACGATGCCCGGATCCAGCCCGGCGGCTGGTCGGCGCCGGACGTTCAGCCCCTCGGCGACGTGCCGCTCCTCGGCCAACATTCCCCGACCGTTCAGGTCCTCCAGGAGCTGAAGCCGATCAAGATCACCGAGCCCGAGCCTGGGCACTTCGTCTACGATCTCGGCCAGAACATGGTGGGC
>DATJYD010000174.1:0-4849 GCA_035499755.1 Fimbriimonadaceae bacterium | reverse complement strand
GTCAACTTCACCCTCGCCGGTTTGTCGCCGACGTTCCACAGCCGGACGATCAGCGCCTTCTCGTCCTCGCTGGGCTTGAGAGCGGTGGCGACCACGTGCGGATCGCTAACCTTGAGGAGGGTATTCGGGTATTGGGTGTCGGGGGATTGGCCGACCAGGAGGGGCTGCGCCAGCCCGGCCCCAAAGCGGTACGCCTCCGCTGGGTCGTAGGCGCGATGGGCGCGGATGCTGAAACGGAAGGTAAGGGGGCCGGACTGGTCCGCGCAGTAGTTCGTGTACCAGTGGTTGTTGAGCGCCCAGGAGTAGATCGTCTGGGTCTCGCCGAGGTGTTGGATCCACTGGTTGGACTTGAACCCGCCGTCGAGCATGCGCGCGGTGATGCCGCCGACCTCCATCAGAGGAGCGTCGAGCGACGCCCAGGTCACGCCGTATCGCGAGTTCGAGACGTCCGCGAAGTACTGGCTCGTGAACCAGTTCTTGTTCGAGCCGGGAATCTGATCGAGGTCCGGCCGCACGATCGCCCACGAATCCTGGATCCGAAGCTGGCCGCCGGGAACCGCGAACGGAAAACCGAAATGGACGGCCTCCTTGTCCCGGATCGCGATCTTGTCGACGACGTTCGTGAAGTCCACCCGGTCGAGCCCGGCCACAACCTGGATGTCCTGCGTCAGACTGTGCGCCCCCGGAGCATCGCTCGTGATTCGGATGCGAGCCACGAGGGGACCCGGCTCGATCACTTCGACCTTCTTGACCGTCGCTTGCTTCAGGTTGCGTAGATCGGCCCCCGGAAGATACAGGTATTGATCGATCGGGCCACTGGCGATGTTGAGTTTGGAGATCGCGCTCGTGAGCCGGTCGACCCGATTCGTGCCCTGAGCGATCCGGATCGACCAATAGGGGCTCGCCAGCCCGCCAGGAGTCGCGGACGCGGTCTGGCGGACATAGGCTTTGCCGGCCACGACCCGCAGCCGGATGGAACCGAAGGCCGGCACGTTCTCCGCGAGGACGGCGAGACCGCCATCCTTCAGCCGTTGGCTAGGGATCGGCTTGCCGTGCTCGTCCACGACCCGGTCGCCTGCCTCCGACTCCGCGGCGGGAATCGTGACGAGATCAGTTCGCGGCCACGAGGTGGTGTTGATGACCGCAAAGGCGTCGGAGGCTGGAGGCCGGGACGCTTGAAGCAACTCGCGCGAGAGCCGATCGGCTTCGACTGCGAAGTTCTGCTTGTAGGCCCACTGCTTCTTGGCGAAATCGGAGTCCGGCTCGGACACGCTGTTGTAGGCGCCCCAGGTGTGCTCCGAGTAGAGAATCACGTTGCGCCAGGCTTCCCAGAACGCCTTGTCGTCGTAGGACGCCGGCCGAGTCATCGCAGCCAGGGCCTCGGCCTGAACCAGCCGGTCCGCACTGGCTCGGTTCATCGCCGTCTCCCGCGCCGAGGAACCGGCGCCGTCCTCCCAGTACGGGGTGAAGTCGCCTCGCTCGACCGGGATCTTCGTTCGGTACTTGGCCAGGAACGCTGAGCAGGCGGAACTGACGGTCGAGACGACGACATGTGGCGTCACATAAGTCTCGTTCCAATGGCGAGCGGCCGGCGCGACGTCGGCATCGACTGGGAAGTTGTCGGTGCCGCTCCAGGGAAAGGCGATGCAATCGTAGGGGTAGTTCTCTCCTGCCAGTTCCTTGAGGCGAGGGAAGACGTAGCCCTCGATGAAGTTCTTGGTGGGATCGGGCGTGCGGAAGATATTGGTGCGGTCGCCGTTGAAGTGGCGAAGCCCATGGGCGACGCCGTAGGACGCGGGCTCCCACACGAACACCTTGGCCTTGCCGGAAGGCGAGACCCACCAGAACGGCTTATCCTGCCAGGCCCGGAGCACGCCACCGATCCGATCGGAAGGATTGGGCATGAGGACTAGGTTCTTGATCCCGGCTTGGCTCATCGCCTCGACCGCGCCCCAGGTCACACCGGGCACGTCGGTCTGGGTCGCGGTCGTGAGGTCGACCCCGAGCCATCGGCGCAGGCGGTCCGAGTAGCCGTAGCTTCGCATCAGCTCCTCCGGCCGCATCAGCCCGGTGAGCACGTTGCAGAAGTCGCCCGAGCAGTCGAACGTACCGGTTCGGAACGCGTTGGCAACCTCGCTCAACTCCTCCTTGGAGCCGTCGCGAAGGAGGTTGTCGAGGATCCAGGTCGCCTCCATGTTGAAGCGGTATCTGCTCTCCGGCGGGTAGTTCGCGAATTCCTTGGCCACCGAGATCGCGTCGAAGAGATTGCGCCGGTGCATGGCCTCGACCACCGGCTGATAGTCGGTGTAGCCGATGTCCACGTGGGAGTGGGGAAGGAGATAGACGGTCCACGGCCGGACCGGCTGAATCTCGACCGCCTGGCGCGTGACGACGCCCCCGAGATCGAGTCGCAGGTTCACCTGCGCCGGCTTCTTGACCGGCGGAATCTGAACTGAGACCACCTGCGCGCCGGAAGCCACTTGACCTCGCCACGCCACGCCACCGGAGATCGACAGTTGTCCAGGCTTGCCGAAGTTGGTGACTTCGAGCTGGATCGGCTGGCGTGGCCCCTCCGGCGTCTTCAACACGATCTGGTCTTCGTCGAGGGGCTCGACCGCTAAATCTGGATTGACCGCCTCGGCGTTCACCGTGGCAGGGCCCTCCAGACGGAGGGCGTCGAAGAGCACCCAGCTCCCCTGCTCGTCGCGGATCTCCAGCTCGTTCAGCCCGTTTCTGAGATCGCTTTCCGGGACGTCGGCGGACCATTCGGAATGCCGTCCCTGTTCCGGATGGCCGAACACCGAAGCGTCGCCGGCGCCGGCGGGAGCCTGCCAGGATGCGACTTTCTTTCCGTTAACCCAAAGCGCGAGGCGGGGCGGACTGGCGTAATGGGAGTCCACGAAGTCGCAAACGAAAACCATTCGCTTGGCGGATGGTTCGTTCCGGGAGAGGGAAGGGGTTAAGGGGACAGAGGTTCTGAGAACGCCCTTCAGTCCGAAGAACACCGAGGCGCGATGCTCGCGCGATCCCGCCCAGGGATCTTCCGGCCCGGGAAGGACGTACGGCCAATCCGCGGGCTTGCTGCGGCCGACCACGTAAGCCGCGTCGTACCGATACGCGGCGTAATTCCCGGGAGCGAGGGCGAACTCCGTGTCCGTCCCGTCGAAGTTGCCGATTTGCCAGATTGCGTGGCCCCGGACGGCGGCGAACGCGCAGATAATCGATGCGATCATGGCTCATTGGCATTTTGCTCCGCAATCTGAGCGGGAGATGGAGAGATAAGTGAGGACAGCGCAGGCTCTTCGACGGATGTGCCGGCGGGCGAGCCCCGGAGTCCGGCGCATTGCGGGCGGTCTCCTGTAGAGCTTTCTTATGACTAAACATGGACGACAGGGCCGCGGGCGCGCGGACGCGTATCATCCCCCTTGCCTTTCGCTCGAGGCCTTGCCCAATGCAATTTCCTCACGTCGATCCCATTCCCATTCCCGCGCCGGTTTGGCTGATGAAGGCCCTGGGGCTGTTAACTCTCAGCCTGCACTTCTTCGCGGTCCAGGCTCTGATCGGCAGCCTTCTTGTCGTCTGCTATCTGAGCCTCCGGGGCCGGGCCGCCAAGAACGAGACGATCCTCACCGCGGCTGCGGTCGTCGCCAGACGGCTGCCGATCGTGATGACCTACGTGATCAACCTCGGCGTCCCTCCGCTTCTCTTCGCCCAGGTCCTCTACGGGCGCGCCCTCTACACGAGCAGCGATCTCATCGCCGTCTCCTGGATCGCGGTGATCCCCTTGCTCATGGCCTGCTATTGGCTGCTGTATCGGACCTCCGATCGAGCCAGCCGCGGCGAGCCGGTGATCTGGCACGCGCTCGGCGCTCTGGCTATCGCGGGAAGCGTGGGTCAGATTTACTCGATGAACATGACGCTCATGCTGCGGCCCGAGACCTGGCAGGCCATGTACGCCCATACCGCGACCGGCCTCCAAGTCCCGCCCCACGATCCCAGCATGCAGCCGCGCTGGCTGTTCATGATGGCGGGCGGGCTGATCGTGGGTGGCCTTTGGACGGCGATCCATTCGAACCTTCGGGACCTCGACGTCCAAGTCAAGATGCTCCTCAAACGATTCGGTTCCGGCCTCGCCCTCGCCGGCGTGATCGTCGAAATGGGAGTCGGCGGGCTGGTCCACGCGACGCAGCCCGATTCCGTCCAGCAAGGCCTGGGGACCTCCTACTACGAAGGCACGGCCGGCTTGTGGGCGCTCGGCGCGCTCCTCGTTCTCCTGATCGCCGGCTATCAGTTCGCCTCGTCTAAGCCGAGCGCGGCCGTGGCCTGGGCAGGCGCAACCGCCGCCTTCCTCAGCATCGCGGGAGCCGTTCTTTACCGAGACGGCATCCGCGACATTACCCTCCGAGCGAAGGGCTTCGACGTCTGGAACCGGACGGAGAACTCCAATTGGGGCGTGATCGGGCTGTTTCTTGTTCTCTTCGTGGCCGGGCTCGCCGCGGCGGCCTGGCTCCTGAGGGTGATGAAGCAGGCGAAGAGTGTTCCCGAGCAGGTGAAGCTATGAGCGATGCGATCAATCCGGACATGCCGAATGAACTCGGCGGTCCCAGTGGCGAAGAGCCCGAAGAAGTCAGCCGGCGCAGCTTTGTCAAGGTGGCGATCGGCGGGATGTGCCTGGCCTATGCCGGCGCGGTCGGATATCCGATATACCGGTACCTGAACTCGCCGGTTGAGAAGGCCGAGCTTCTCGCTTCGATCAAAGACGTCACCCTCGATGGCGCCCAGACTTTGCCGAAGGGCAGCGCGATGATGTTCAAGTTCGGACCGTTTCCGGCTTTGCTCATTCATCACG
>DATJYD010000173.1:0-6001 GCA_035499755.1 Fimbriimonadaceae bacterium | reverse complement strand
GGTTGGGGGGTTGGGGTATTGGGGTATTGTGGTGTTGGGGGTTTGGGGTGCTTGGGTGTTGAGGTGTTGGGGTATTGGGGTATTGAGGTGTTGGGGTATTGGGGTGGGGTATTAGGGTATTGGGATGTTGGGGTGTTGGCGTGCGGGAGCGCTTCGGCGCGCCAGAGCAACGGAACCGCCGCGCTGCAGATATGGCCCTCCAGGTGATGGATGCCGATCAGGGGCACGTCCAGGGCAAAAGCTAGGGCCTTAGCGGCTGTCACGCCTACGCTGAGGGCGCCGATGAGTCCCGGCCGGTTCGTCACCGCGATCGCGCCGACGTCGCCAAGTCCGATTTCCGCCGAAGACAGCGCTTCCTCGATCGCGGGCAGGATGGCTTCGACGTGGGCCCTCGCCGCCGCTTCCGGCACGACCCCTCCCCACTTCTCATGCAACGCCGCTTGGCTGGAGATTACGTTGGAGAGGACGTCGCCCCCGCAAACCACCGCCGCGCTTGTCTCATCGCAACTGCTCTCGATCGAGAGAATCGGGCGTTCGAAGAGCGTCAACGCCCCACCCGTGCGGCCAGAGTTGTCATCTCCCTATCCGCCTCACCGAGGAGCGCTCCAGCCGTCGAGATCGTAGAGCCACATGACGCAGGCGTCTTCCTTGTTGTCCGGATAGTAGCCCTTGCGCAACGCGGCCCGGCTGTAGCCCAGCTTCTCATAGAGCCGGATCGCCGGTTCGTTCCCGGCTCGAACCTCGAGCGTCGAGCAGGTCATGCCCGCCTCTTTGCTTTTTTCCAGCAACTCGATCATCAGCTTCTCGCCGATGCCCTGGCGCCGGAACGGCTCATCGACGGCGAGCGTCGTCACATGCGCTTCGTCGATCACCAGCCAAACGCCGCCGTAGCCGACGATCTCGCCTCCGGCGATCGCAACCAGGAAGATGCGGTCGCGATGAGTCAACTCGTTCTGAAACGCCCGCTCCGACCAGGGAGCGCCGTTCGTGCGGTTCTCGATCTCGAGAATCTTGGGGATGTGCTCGACCCGCAAGGCTTCGAAGCGAGAGTTCTTGAGCGCCACGATTAGCCGCCGAGGTAGGCCTCTTTCACTTTGGGATCGGTCAGCAACTCCTTGCCGGTGCCGGTCAGCACGATGCTGCCGGTCTCCAGAACGTAACCGCGGTGGGCAATCTCCAATGCACGGTTCGCGTTCTGCTCGACGAGGAGGATCGTCACCCCCTCCTTGTTCAGGTCGAGAACGATCCGAAATATCTCCGCTGCGAGATTCGGTGCGAGCCCCAGCGACGGCTCGTCGAGAAGGAACAGCTTGGGCCGAGACATCAGCGCGCGACCCACGGCAAGCATCTGCTGCTCGCCTCCGCTCAGGGTTCCGGCGTTCTGCTTGATGCGCTCCTGAAGTCGTGGAAACCGGCGCATGACTTCGTCGAGATCGTCCTGGATACCCGCGTCCTTTCGCGTGTATGCGCCGAGCTGCAGGTTCTCGAACACCGACATGTTGGTGAAGATGCGGCGGCCCTCCGGCGACTGGCTGATCCCCATCTGGACGATCCGATGCGGGGGGTGGCCGGCGATCTCCGATCCCTGGAAAGTTATCGAGCCGCTCCGCGGTTTGAGGAGGCCGCTGATCGTGCGCAGCAGCGTGCTCTTCCCCGCGCCGTTGGAGCCGATAATGGCGACGATCTCGCCCTCCTCGACGCTGATGGAAACACCCTTGAGCGCATGGATGGCTCCGTAGTACACGTTGATGCCGCTGATTTCGAGCATGTGGCTTGCCCGTTCTACCTGTCTCGGGGGTCGGCGCGCAACCCAACGGATTTCGGATCGCTGAGGATTGTGGAGCGCCTGCTCGCGCGGTACCCTTTCACTCCAAGTGGACAGGCTAAACTCGGAGGGAATCCGTCGAAGCGAGCTGAAGTGGGCGCTCACCCAGCGGCGAATCGTCCTCACCGCCCGCCGGATCGACGCATGTCTGCTTTGCCGCAGAAACCGGGTCAATGAAGCCGGGCTGTGCGACATCTGCCACGCCACCCTGACCGACGAGGAGTTGGTTGCCGAGGAGAAGTGGCTGAGAGGGACGGGGCCCTAGAATGGCGATCGCTCTCATCATCTTCATCTTCGCCCTTCTCGTTGCCTGGGCGTGGCTCAACCGGCGCCCGCGAGAGCCGGGCTACCTGTCGACGAACGAGTACTGGGTCTACATCCCCGGGCAGCGGATGCCCGATCAGAACGAGATCATGACCCGAGTGATCGGCGACAATCCCTATAAGCTGAACGGACGGAATCCGATCACTCCCAAGGAGGGCCTGCTCCTCAGCGACACGCGACTGCACATGGCACTCGTTCTGCGGGGCCGAAATCCCCATGTCTTCCGGCCGGACCTCTTCGACGAGCACGTCGAGCCCACTGCTGAGATTCTCGAAGATCTGGCCGAATCGGAGTCTCTCGTCAAGGTGCGCTTCTTCTCCGACCAGCCACTGAAGGACCGAGCCAGCGTCCAGCTCCTGCCTCACCTGGCGGATGCGGCAGCCGAACTGGGCGCGGGCAAGGTCGTCTACGACTGCGTCAAAGAGGAGATCTTGTCCCGGGCCGAGTTTTCGGAGAGGCTTCGAGCGAATCTCGATCTCGACCAAGCCGATCTTCAGGTCCGGGCGGTTTGGCTTCGGTCGGAGCAGGGAGGCTGGGCGGAGACGCGGGGCCTCCGCAAGATCGGCTTGCCCGAGCTTGCCACCGAGCCCCAGGAGTTGGACGAGCGGGTCCTCGTCACCGAGGTTCTTGGCGAAACCGCTAAGAAGCTGTGGGAACTCGGAGACGCGCCGGAATCGGTGGACGTCGAGCTCTTCGGCGATGACTTCCAAGTCCTGATCGCCAAGCCGAAGAACCGCGTCTCCTCGGTACGCATCCTCCGCGTCCAGGCGATCTGACCGACCGGTGCCGTGTCCGCGGGGCTATGGCGCAGCCGCGCTCTTCGCCGATGGCCTAGTTCGTTTGCACCAGCCGTACCAACTCCTCGCAAGCCGTCTGCGGCAGGGGAAGCGCCGGCGATCGCGGCGGCCCAACTTCCACGTCCCGGAGGGTGAGGGCCGCCTTCGCGATCCTGGCTCGGCCATATTGGCTGACCAGCCTGCCGAGCAACGAGAGGTTCGGACTCCCTGCTTTAGCCCCGAGAGGATCGATCTGGATGATGGGCGACACAACCGCCTCGGAGATCGCAAACTCGTCCGCCGTGGTACGGCCGGAGTCGGCGTTCGGATTCGTCCGAAATGGATCTGGAACTGCCTCCGCGTAGTACAGGTTCGGCATGTTGCATAGCGGTTCCCGAACCGTTGGACGGGCTCTGCTTTGCGGATCGACCACGATGATCGGCAGTCCGGCATGCTGGACGATTCGGCGGATGTGCTGCTCGATTTCCTGATCGTCGAACGTTCCGTAGTATGGCGGCATGATCACGGCGGCGAGGGCGCCGTGCCGGCCGGCATGCTGGCAAAGATCCAGCGACTGCGCGGTGCCAAGGCGCGTGCAGTGCGCCAGGACCGGCGCCCCTTGGGATTCCCGGATCAAGATCTCCAGAATCTGCTTCCGCTCCCCCGCGCTCGTGGTTGTGAACTCGCCGGTGTCCGTGCACGCCACAAACCCATCGACCCCTCGATCGCGCAAATGCCGGATCAGCCGTGCGAGCCGAATCTCGCTGATCGAGTCGGCGTCGTCCGTGTAGGGCGTCGCGATGGGCGCAAACAGGCCGGTGAGTCCAAGCATCTACGGAAGCGTGATGTAGCAGTTCGAGGAAGCGGACCGGTCCTTGGTCTGGCCCGTGAACTTGATGAGGAAGGTGCCGTGGGCGTCGGACGGCGCCTTGAGGAGGAATTCGCGGGCTTCCGCGCTTTGGCCGCCCAGCAGCTTGAACTTGTCTCCGTCTCCCTTCACGACCTGCCATCCGGCCGGCGGCTCGATGTGGATCACGCCTTCCGAGGGCAAACCGGTGAGCATCTGGAGCACGTAGTGGATGTGGAGCGTGTTGTCGTCCGGAAGCCGGTCGAAGCTCGTCTTCAGCAAGACGAATTCCAGCAGGGGTGCGACGCGGTAGCTCGCCTCGACGATGCCTGGCGCTCCGTCCGCGAACGTAAGCGTTCCCCGCACCACCCGATAGCCAACCGTCGCCGCGGGGTCGATCTTGGATCGGTAATCGACGAAGGCGCGTCCCTTGTTGTCGAAGTTCGGGAAGAGGATCGAAAGCCGGTTTGCGGAGTTCTCGCCCACGCCGAGAGTTCTGAGATCGATCGTCTTCACCCCGAGGGCGTTCGACCCATGGAAATCGAAACGCAAGGCCAGGTCTTCACCGGGCACAACCGCTCTCGTTCTCGCTTCGACGCCGCTCGTCATGCCCTTGGGCAGCGCGACGGATCGGTCGTCGTCGAACTGGATCGGAACGCAAGTTCGCGGGATATAGGGCGCCGAATCGGCGGTCGAGTCGACGACATCGAACCTCATCATGAGTTTCGCCGGCTTGCGCGGGAGCACGTTCGCTCCCGCGTCGTCGAACACGGCCTCCACCGTCGTCTGGTCTCCGGAGCTGCTGGCGACCGCGCTGGAAGCCATTTCGAGATCGTGGCGGTCGCGCCAGATTGGGGCCTTCACGACCGTCGCATCCAGTTCGCGCGCGGTAACGACCGGCTTGCCGTCCTTGAGCGTGACCCGGAATTCAATATTATCGCGGCCGACCAACCAGCCGTCGCCTTTGCCGTCGATGCTGACTACGAGGTCTTTGCCGGCGGGCATGACGGCCGCGGCATAGATCTTCCCCGGCTCCCATTGAAGGTAGGTCTGGGTTCCGAATGGGTCCCATTCCTCGGTGTCGATCTTGCCGTCGAGGGTCGGCGTCATTTCGAGCCGAATGGGCTGCGCGACCTGGATGGGGTCCGCGAATGGATTCTGATGGGCGGCCGCAGCCACCGCGAGCAGCAATGGAAGCATCATCTCGATGCTACAGACGCACCAGACCGGAGGGAGGCACTTTTAGGTTTTCCCCATTTTCGAGGCGCTGAGGCGTTGGGGCGTCGCGGTCCTACGCCCTTAACGCCTCGACGCCATCAGGAATCAGCCCCGTCCGACCGGAATCGGACCCTTCGAGCTCATGAGACCGTCCAGATGGATGGTCGCGTGCCGCAACCGCGTGCAGAGAGTCTGCGCGATGTTCTTGTAAACGCCGGCGGCGAGAGCGGGATCGTTCGCCAACAGGTCGCGGAACTTCTGCGCGGGAATGATCGCCACTTCCGTGAAACCGGTGCTGCGGATCGTCGCGCTACGCGGCTGCTCGTCGACCAGCGAGATCTCGCCGATGATGCTGCCGGACCCGATCTCGGTGATCAGATCGTCGTTAAACGTCTTGATCTGAGCCGTGCCGTCGAGCACGATGATCAGGTCCGAGTTCTTGTCGAACTGGCGCACGATCGTGTCGCCCCCGTTGAACCGTTTCTGCGCGGCGAGTTCGGTCATCTTCCAAACCTGCTCTTCGGTCATTCCTCTGCCCAAGGTCTGGGCGATCGCGTCTTGAATCTCCATCTCTTTCCCCTCCGCCGGTGGTGGCGCAATGCTTCAAGTTGTCGGCTTGATCCGTAAAGGATATCTTACGGCAGAGACCGATGGATTGAGAGATTGTTGGATTGCTGGATCCGGGACAGCCGGCCGGTTCCGTCGGATCCACTCCTTTCGGCATTCCAGCAATCCACCCGGCTATTGTGCGGGGACGATCGAAGCGTCGAATCGGGAAGAAACCGCCTGATGCTGCGCAATCTCGCTCTCTCCGCCGTGCTGTTGCCGTGCCTGATCGGAGCTCAGGGGCTCGTCCAGGGACCGCAACCCGACCGCACCAAGGTCCTGGACGCGATGGGAAAGACGCCCTTCTTCTCCCAGAGAGGCGCGGACGCGGTCAAGAGAGTCGTATCCGGAGCGGCGGAGCGCAAAGAGGAAGAGAAGGTGACGGATCCGCTCGACGCCAAGCCC
>DATJYD010000172.1:0-4440 GCA_035499755.1 Fimbriimonadaceae bacterium | reverse complement strand
GGCCGGTCCGCAGATAGACATACCGCTCCACCTCCCGCGCGGCGAAGCTTTCCTGCGGCGAGGCGTGAGGCGCGATTCCGATGAAGGTCTGAGCGTGGCCCACCGTCGCGGCAAGTGCGACGATGACGAGACCGATTCTGGGACCGCCGGATTTATCCGGCTCCGGAAGCCCGCGCGGACCAGAAGCCTGACGTTCTGGAGCCGAATGAACTCGGCGGTCCCAGGTCACTTCGCCGCCACCACGATCTCGTCCTGAATCGTCACGGGACCGATCAGGCCGGATGGCAGGAGCTTGTCCTCCTTGTGCCACAGCTTCCAGGAGGTGAAGGCGATCCGCCCGGTCGGACTGTGGCCACCGTTCAGCACCCAGTCGGGCCAGCTCTTCAGCGTTCCGTTCGGATTGCGATCCCCATCTTCGGGCAGAGACTCGTCGCCGATCATGCGGTTCGGCCAGAGGTCGGTGACCGCAATCTCGAGGGAATTCACCCCAGGCTTGAGCCACCGCGTGACATCAACCCGGTAGGGCGAGCGCCAGAGGATGCCGAGATCGTGGCCGTTGACTTTCACCGAGGCCATGACCTGTACATCCCCTAAATCGAGGATCTGGCGTTTGCCGGCTCCGAACAGATACTGCGGCGCGACGATCGTCTTGCGGTAGGTCGCGGTGCCCGAGAAATACTTTACGCCCGGCGTGTCGGAATCGCTCAGGGAGCCGAGCGGGCCGTGGATCACGTCCGGCGCGCCCTTATCGGGCGGGAACGTGACCCGCCACTCGCCGGAGACGTCGAAGGGCTTGGGGATCGCTTCCACATGGGCGCGTAACGTGCGGCCGGACTTCGTGACGACCTCATAGGCCCCGGCCACGCTGGCTTGGATGTTGAACCCGCTCGAGGTCGCCTGGAGCTCGGCGGAAGCCGGCTTTGGCGCGGGCGGCGGCTGAAGGGTGATCGTCTCGGGATCGGTCGCGC
Organism: Fimbriimonadaceae bacterium; assembly: GCA_035499755.1. Classification (GTDB taxonomy): domain Bacteria; phylum Armatimonadota; class Fimbriimonadia; order Fimbriimonadales; family Fimbriimonadaceae; genus JAEVZK01. Next base: position 3,472 of record DATJYD010000172.1, on the reverse strand, counting down.
TTGCCGTGAAGCTCTTACCTCCGATCCGGTACTCCACGACCAGCGTCTTGACGACGTTAAGAGCGGGGTCACCTTCAGAGGCGAGCGCGGCAACCTGAAATTCAGTCGTGCCCATGTCCGCCATCCGCTGGACCTGGGCCGTCACGTCCTTTGTGCGAGCCTCATCGCCCGCTGGTCCCCACAGCGCGCGCGTCACCACGACCTTCGGCAACTTGGCCTCCGCGAAAACATCCTTGCCCGCCCGAGTGAACTTGATCGCCGGATCCGCAATTCCGCCATCGGGCCGGAACACGACGAAGAGAGAGTCGCTTGGCCCAAAAGTCAGGGGGATCGAGGTGACGCCGCCAGCGGTCCAGAAGGAAGGCGCGGGGCGGGTCTCGCCCGTCTCCGGGTCCCACAGCTCCGGCCGCTTGCCCGCGACCCGGAAGCGGCAAACCCCATCGACATTCGCCCGGCGCGGATTGGCGACGAAGTAGACGTCGGAATCGCCGATCCGCCGGTGTCCGGCGATCAGATAATGATCGGAGGCGAAGTCCGGCGGTACGCCCTTGGCGGCCAGGACCTGTTCCACCGTCTTCGTCGAAATCTTCCCGCTGCCCCAAAGGGAGTCAGACAGGCTCTTCACCTCGGCATCGCACGCCGGATAGTCGGAAAGGCTGGGCGACTCGACCGGCTTGGGCCCGATCACCGTCGCGCCCTGATCCACCAGGACTTTGATCGCGCGCAGCATCTGCGGAGTCATCCCACCGCCCGACGGCAGAACCAGCACCCGGTAGCTCATCCCGCTTGGAAACACGATTCGGCCATCTTTGGCCAGTGCCAGGTGCAGGAGGGCATCGGCGGAGCAGGCATCGGACCGGTAAGGTCCGTGCAGACCGTCGGGCGGAGGAATGAACGCGCTCGGCGCGCCTTCGGGAGCGAGGTAGAGCACGTCCACCACCGGCATCCCCTGCTGGAGGAGATCCTGGCAGCGAGCCAGATACGTGTGCCATGGGGTCGACTCGTCCCACCAGGTGTTCGTGCGCTCGTAATGCAGACCCCACGGGCCCATCGACATGCCCGGCGCGACGTTCAGCCAGGGCTGCAGCGCGTACCGGTGGAACACGAACCGGTTCACGCCCCGCGCAAACTCAAAATCGCCGAGTGACTTGATCACGCCCGGCCAGTAGCGCCAGCGCTCGCTGTCGTCGGATGTGAACGACTCCGCGCCCAGAATCGGCTTCCCGTAGATGTGGGCGGCGGATGACATTTCGTAGACGTAGGGCAGCGAATTTCCCTCCGGATCGGTCATCTGCCCGTTCCAGGTCCAGAATTCGCTCATCGGCTCGTCGGCTCGCCCGGCGTAGGCAAGATCGTCCATCGTCATGTCGCCGTAGGCTTCGGTGGACAGCCGGATACCATGGGCTCTCGCGAGTTGCTCCATGTGCCCCTCGTAATTATCGTTCAGCAGTTCGGCGATGGTCTCTCGCATGTCCCAAAGGAACCGTTCGGACATCGCCAAGCTGCCGATGACCCGCCCGGAGAGGATCGGCAGGTAGCGCAGAGGATCGTAGCCGCGGCGTTTTCGGAATTCCTCGCGGAAGGTCTGCGTCCAATTCTGGGAACCGACCTCCCAGCTGTCGATGTGCATCCGCACCAGAGCCGGGCCGGCGAGCGGGCCCGAATCCTGGACCAGCTTGCCGATCAACCCGTTGAACGCGGCTTCCGAACCTTGCTCGCTGAGTTTGTCGCATTCGAGGCCAAGACCGGTCTTCGGCGACGGCTCGTTCATCGAGCCAGTCGACGTGTAGCCGATGCGCATGATCGTCCAATTGCCGTCCGGGGGTGTCCAGTTCAAATGACCGTCTGCGCCCATCTGGGACGTGAGATCCTGGAGCTTGGCGGGATCGACGATGGAGTCGCCGGGGGCGACGCCGTAGTCGATCGTCGGCGGAGCGTCTCGGCGGACAAAGCCGGCTTTCCCTTCGACCTCCTTGATCCGATAGCTTCCGGGGGTGGGAAAGGCGAGGACGGCGATGTCGCGATAGTAGCCGGCGATCGTCTGCGGCTGGGGAAGCGTTCCGTCGAAGTCTTGGCCGCCTTCGGCCGGCGTCTCCGACCAGACCACTTTCTTCATCGACTCCTCCGGCGTGATCCAGGGGCCGCCGCTCCCCGCCCAGCCGGCGTCGTCGTTCATATTGATCTGCAGGCCCAGGCGGTGCGCCTCCTCAACCGCGTGGTGGAAGAGATCGCGCCATTGCGGGCTCCCGAAGTCGACGGGGCCGACCGGCGCGCCCTGGTCGGTCTCCATGATGAGCACACCGCCGATCCCGACCCGCTTCATCGCCTCGAGGTCGGCGGTGATGCCTTCCTTGGTGATGTTCCCGTTCAGCCAGAACCAGTAGACCCAGGGCCTCGCGGAGGCGGGAGGGCTGGCGAACCCTGCCTTCAGGGGATCGGGCCCTGATGCCATGGCCTGGACTCCGGCGAGGAGCGCGAAGAAGACGACGAGAAGCTTGTTGAACCGACGCATATCCACCTGCCGTTAAAGGTCGCAGCCGCGACCGCACCTCGTCGAAGGGCGGGAAACGACTACGCTTCCTTGGGCAGGCGCTTCGCGACGAGACTCCCTACCATTACACCCGCAAATGGAGGATTGGAGGATTGGAGGATTGGAGGTGTTGGGGGCTGGAGGATTGCGGTTCCAATCTTGGTCCGGCGCCTCACCCGCCGAAGAGCAGGGACTGACTTTTTGCAGACCGCCGCGGCCGCCCGGCGGAAGCCGGTGTACGATGGGGCGGTGCGCTTGACAACTTTTCGACCTCTCGTCCTCGTCGCCGTCGTAGCGGCCGCCTCCGCCGCGGTCGCCGACAACGCCGCTCTCACCTCCGGCGGGCAGCCGGAAATGCTGAGCAGCCACCGGAGTGTCGCGATGGCGAGCGAGGTCGTGCGCCTCACCGTCCACTGGAACCGCGTCGACACCGACTGCAGCTTCCTCTTCGTCAACCACGGCAAGGCCTGCAAGGTGAACATGGGTTTCCCCGACTTTGGCCTCTGGGGGTACGACTACCCGAGGAAGAAGCCGGAGACGATGTTCCGGCAATACCACTCCTTTGTGGACGGCAAGCCGGTGAAGACGAAGCTGGTCCTCGGCAAGGGAGGGCGCGAGCAATGGCAAACCAAGACCGTGAGCTTCTCCGCGGGCGGCAAGAGGATCGTTCGGGAGGTCTACACGACGGACATCGGCGGCGCCGCCATCAGCAAGACGGAGGCCTGGGCCTTCGCCAGCTACCTGCTCCATACCGGCGCCTCTTGGAACGGCAACATCGGGAAAGCGACGATCAGCGTCACCTTCGACCCCGACTCCGAGGTCGTCCCCCCGCTGGACATGGTCTACGGGAGCTTGGAGAAAGCGAAACTGGAGGACGTCTCCGCCCACCTCAAGAAACCGGGCGGCATTATCGTCGCCGGCCCTTGTAAGCCGACCCTCCAC
>DATJYD010000171.1:0-13468 GCA_035499755.1 Fimbriimonadaceae bacterium | reverse complement strand
CTTCGACGACGGGACGCCGCTGGGATCGAAATCCAGTCCGGAAGCCCAGATCGATTCCTTGCCCCAGTCCTGGGCGGCGATCCAAGGCAAAGGCTCGCGGGAACGGGCGGCGCAGGGAATGGAATCGGTGATGAAGCGCCTCGTGAGGGAGAAGGAGGGCCTGGTTCTGCTGTTCGACCCTCCTTTCGATTCGTCGCCCTTGCAGCCCGGCTACATCAAGGGCTACCCGCCGGGGGTCCGCGAAAACGGCGGCCAGTACACCCACGGCTCACTCTGGGCGGCGATGGGCTGGGCGAGGCTGGGGCGGGGCGATCGCGCGGTTCACCTCCTCCAACTCATGAATCCGGTTCGCCACGGGATGGAGCGCCAGCGATATCTGGTCGAGCCCTACGTCGTAGCCGCCGACATCTACGCTCTGCCCGGGCGCGAGGGCATGGGAGGCTGGACCTGGTACACCGGCTCGGCGGGGTGGATGTACCGGATCTGGATTGAAGAGGTGCTCGGCTTCAGGCGCCGGGGGAACGAGCTGACGATCGAGCCGGTGATCCCGGGCGAGTGGTCGGGATTCCGCATGCGGTATCGCTTTGGGAGCGCGACGTACGCGATCAAGGTGACGGCCTCGAAGCGGCGGAGGGGCGTGCGCGAGATGAAGCTCGACGGGCAACTCGTGACCTCGATCCCGCTCGTCGACGACGGAAAGGAGCACGCCGTGCAGGTCCTCCTGAGGTGACTTGCCGGACCGAACGCGCAGGGGACTTGGCCGCCCTTTCAACTGCGCACCTGTCGCGCAACGCAACGCCCGCCGGCAACCGCGCTACAATCACATGCGCGGAACCCGAGCCCGGGTGGTGGAACGGTAGACACAGGGGACTTAAAATCCCTTGCCCTTACAGGCGTGTGGGTTCGAATCCCACCCCGGGCACCAGGAGTGTGAAGCTGAGCTGTAAATCCGTACCCCTACCTGCTTGTTTTCGGCGTCGCGGAGCAAGAGGGGCAATCTCCTCACGGCCTAACGACAGCACGGCCAAGGCACGGCTAGGAGGGTGTCATTTGAGATTTGATTGAGATCTGAGATTTAAAGGGAGAGGACGCAGGGGGCGGGCGCGCGCGAAGCACGATGCAAGCCTGGCGTTGAAGTCCAAGGAGGAAGAAGGTCGAAGAGTGCTCCGCAGCCTTGCGTGCAGACGCTGGAGATGCTTGGAGACCGGCGTTCTTGGGTTTGGGGAAAGACGGCTCGACACACCCTTGCACCAAGTGCGATCGGCGACCGAGTGCGGGGTCCAAGGGGTTTGCCCCGACGCCTTTCCTAATAATCAAAGGCAACTCAACGCAAAGCAAGGTCCCATAGCGGATTGTTGAAGCCTGAAGGTGTTTGTCAACTTGCGCCAGGAGCTGGGGGTCGTGTACGAGGACTCTATGCGCAGGGTGCCACGTTGGATTCTATGAAATCTCGGCCGAGACCCTGGACTGTGGCGAGCGGACGGCCACGACTGGCGCGCCATCAGCGTGGCTACTCCAACGAACGCCGTTCGCGGCCGTGGCAGATGTCGCCGACGATCGGCTCGTCCGACGAAACCGAACCGGCCAGCAGGCTGCGGTCGACCGCGCCGGACACCTCGACCCGGGCGCCGGGGAAGACGACCGAGTTCGCGATCCGCTCGCACCTCACGCAGGCGCCGTGGCCTACGACCACGTTCGGGCCGATCTCGCCTTCGACTTCGCCTTCGATCCTCGCGACGCCGTTCGATAGGAACGCGCTGGTCTCCAAGAACGAGTCGAGGGTGCCGGTATCGAACCACGTCCCCTCGTAGACTCCCGCGAGCACCGTCTCGCCCCGGTCCACAAGCATCTGAATCGCATCCGTGATCTCGTACTCCCCGCGGCCGCTCGGCTGAAGATCGGGCAGTACCGTCCAAAGCTGAGGTCCGAAGAAGTACAGGCCGGCCATCGCCAGATTCGATTCCGGATGCTTCGGCTTCTCCACGAGTCTCACAATCCGCTCCCCCTCCACGTTCGCGACGCCGAAGCGGCTCGGATCCTCCACCGGCTTGACGATGTTCAGATTGGCGCAGCCCGACTCCCGAAACCGCTCGGCATACGCCTGGAAACCGCTCCCGTAGATCGCATCTCCCAGGTAAAGCACGAAGGAGTCGCCGGCCACGAAATCCCGCGCGAATCCCACCGCGTGGGCGAGCCCGTGGGGGTGGGTTTGGGTGACGTAGCTTAGTCTAACGCCCTGGTCTCCGCCGTCTCCGAGTGCCTCCTTCATTTGCCGCCCCGATTCGCCGACGACGATGCAAATCTCGGTGACTCCAATCTCCTTCAGGCGGTCGAGCGCATAGTGTATCGTCGGCTTATTGGCGAGCGGCAACAAAGGCTTCGGAGTGTGACGCGTTATGGGGTACAGACGCGTCCCTTTACCGGCGGCTAAAATGACTCCCTTCAAACGGTGCTCCTTGGATCGAAAAGTGGCACAAAGACTACCGAATCTCGTGTACAGTCAAGGTGCGATGGCTAGGGAAGGCCGTGCTTCGAAGACTTGGGCGCTATCGCCAGCAAGGGCGTCCAGGAAGGTTGTTTTCGCCGCAGTTGCGGTCGCGTTCGCGGCTCTTGCCGGGATCCACGGCTGCGGCCCCGGGGCTCCTCCCGCGACCTCGATTTGGGTCGCGAAGGACTCGGACTTCACGCCGGAAGCAGGCTCGTCCAACGCCTTCGACTCCTACGTGCTCATCGCGAAAAACGTCGAGACGAACGTTCCGACCCCGCTTCTGAGGCGCGTCTACTTCGATCCCGACCACGAGAAGACGGTGCTGGGGCTGCTCGATCAGCCTCTTGCTCAGCTCGTCGAAGCCACCAAGAAGAAGTGCGATTTCCATTACGTCCCGCCTCCGATGTTCGCGGCGCCTCCCTATCAGCAAGGCTGGAGGCTCCTCGGCCGCGGTCTCCAATGGCGCATCCAGAAGGCGTGCGCGGCGGGGGATTACGACACCGCGATCGCGGACGACGTCGCGGCGACCAAGTTCGGGTTCGACCTGACGGGAGGCTCCGCCCTCGACGCTTCCCTGGGGCTGAACATCGCGGACGACGCGCGCAAGGCGATCGCGCCGTTTCTTGCCAAAATGGGCGCCCAGCAGCTCGAAGTACTCGCCGCCGGCCTCACCGACGCCCTGGACGGCAAGCCGCCCCTCACGACCACGATCGACCATGAGCACGAGCGGATGCTTCAGGGAATCCAGTACATCCAGGACGCCTACTTCCAGAATCGCTTCGACGATCTCATGAAGAACATGAGGGAGGACGTGCGCGACGGAGTTACCTACCTTCGCGACCTGAAGAGCCGCGACGCCTCGGCCCGACCCGCCTACTTCGCCGGCTTCGTCGCCGAGGCGGATGAAGAAGCGCGATGGCTGACGTCGATCGCCTCGATGCCCGAAGTCGCCCGGCGAAACGACCCGCCGCCTCCGCTCGCCAAGCAAAGGCCGTGGAAGTCCTTCGCGATGGAGCTGTTCACGGCGGCCGCGCCCTTGCTCGAAATCGACGACGCCACCATCGCCCGCACTCGGCTGTCGATTCTTACCTGCGAGATTCTGAAATCGATCAAGACGTCGCAGATAGCCCCCAAAGACCTGAGCGGGTTCCCCAAGGAGATCACCACCGATCCCTACACCGGAAGGAGCTTCGCCTACCGGGCGGCCAGCTCCATCTTCGACGTCTACAGCTTGGGGGCGGACGGAATCGACAATGCCGGAGACACCGACGAAACCTGCTCGACGCCCGACCTTCGTCTCGAAGACCGGACGTAGCGCCTTAATAATTGCTTAAAGCGCGATCTTCACAATGGGGGCGTCGTATGGCGGTTATGATAAGAAGCAAGAGCGAGGTCGCCGAGGGCTCTGGCAACAACGTGACAAGCGATCCAACGCCGCATAAAGGCAAGAAGATTCTTGTTGTGGACGACGAGGCGCCGATCCTCGAGGCCGTTTCGTACAGTCTGCGCAAGGAGGGCTTCCGGGTCTCCGTCGCGATGAACGCGGAGGCGTGCATGCGGTCCTTTCGCGAGGATCAGCCGGATCTTATCATCCTCGATGTAATGCTGCCGTCCGCGAGCGGGTTTCAAGTCTGCAAGAAGATCCGGATGACCCACGACACGCCGATCATTCTGCTCACCGCGCGAGCCGAAGAGCGCGACAAGATTCTCGGGCTCGACCTCGGCGCGGACGACTATGTGACCAAGCCGTTCAGCGTCCGCGAGTTGATGGCCAGAGTCAAAGCCATCCTCCGGCGAGGCTCCGAGGAAGCCGGCTCGTCCTTGGTACAGATCGGAGACGTGACGATCGACGAGGCGCGTCATGAGGTCCTCGTGCGCGGCGAGAAGATCGATCTTTCGCCGAAGGAGTTCGCGCTTCTTTCGTTTCTCGCCCGAAGCCCGGGCATCGTCTTCAACCGTCAAACCCTTCTCGACCGAGTCTGGGGCGCCGACGCATACGTGGATGAGCGAACGATCGACGTGCACGTCCGCTGGCTTCGCGCCAAGATCGAGACCGATGCCGCCGATCCGAAGCTGCTCGTTACGGTCCGCGGCCTCGGCTACAAGCTGAGCCCCGATAGCTGAGTCTCCCCGTCGGCCTAGCGATGAGAGCGACTTGTGCTTGTAGCCAGGATTCGCGCGCAATTACCCGCAGTGGTCTCACGACAGCGTCGGCAACTGCCCGGCTCGGACGAACGCGGCCTCGTACAGGAATAGCCCCGCGAACGCCGGAACCCACGCGGCCGCCGGAACCGCAAAAGCCGTCGCGACCGCGAGAACGAGCAGGGCCGCCGAAGCGGTAAGCATGCTGACCGGCCCCAGCCGCAAAGAGGTAAGGAACCCCGCCGCCTGCCGCGCATTTTCCGTCTCCGCGCGATGTCCCTCGTGCCAGGCGAATCCGAGATGCGCAAGCACGGCGGCGCCGAACACCGCCGCGACGCCAAAACTCCCGGCCCCGAACGGCATCAACACCACACTCCCGCAGAGCACCGCCTGGACCAAAAGATGGGGCAGCAGCAGCCGGCTCTCCCACAAGTCCCGCCCCTTGCACTGCGCGAACAGGAAAGCCGTGTATCCCGCCGCGGAAGCCCCCAGAACCGCGTTCCCCCACCGCAACTCCTCGACGAGTCCGATCTGACCGATTCGTCCGGTCAGCCCCAGCAATAAGATCGCCGCCGACACTCCGCCGAACGCGGTCAGCACGATCCCGCCCTTGACCAGCCAGCTGTTCCAGTTGGGCCGTGTGAAGAGCTTCATGAAGTGCGTCGGCTTTGCGAGATCCTCGACGAGCAGGAAGACCGTGACCAGCGTGAGCAGAACCGCGAGCGCCTCCGGCGCCCACCAGCGCGTGCCACCCGAGCCCAGCAAGAACAGGAACGGCGCCACGATCGCCGCGCCCCCCGCGATTCCCTTCGTCAGCAGATACAGGGCGACCGTCCAGCCCCACTCGATCCGCGGCTCCGAGTTCAGCACCTCGCGCGCGTCCGGCTCCGTCGCCACCGGCCAAGCCTCCGGCCGCCCCTCGCGCCGCTGGCTCCAAATGTACATCGGAGGCTTCTCTGCCGAGCCCGGTTCGAGCGCGATCTCGCTCGCCCCGATATACCGCACGTTCGGCCCCGTCTCCTGCTCCATCCGCCGCGCGCTCAGCACCTTCGCCTTCGAGATCAGCGAAACCCGCGACTCCGGATCGTGGAAGTCGCCGGGAATAATCGCCCCCACCGGGCACACCGTCACACAAGCCGGCTGCAACCCCTTCTCGATCCGATGCGCGCAAAAGTGGCACTTCTCGACCGCGCCGAGGTCCTCGTTCAGATAGAGGGCGTCGTACGGGCAAGCCTGCATGCAGGCCCGGCAGCCGATGCACAGGTCGCGGTCCACGTCCACGATCCCGTCCGCTCGCTTGGTGAGCGCCCCCACCGGGCAAATCGCGACGCAGGGCGGGTTCGTGCAGTGGTTGCAGCGCTGGACGAGGAAGCTGCGCTTGACCGCAGGGAACTTGCCGGTCTCGACGTACTTGACGCTCGTCCGAAAGCCGCCCACCGGCACATCGTTCTCGGCCTTGCAGGCGACTGTACAGGCATGACAGCCGATGCACGCGTCCTGGTCGATAACGAAGCCGTATTGCACCTGCGCATCTTACTCCTTGGAGTGCGGCGCGCAGCGCCGCCTTGAGATCGCGCACGAATGAGATAGCCCCGAAAGCACGGGCGGCATCCTCAATCCTCAACCCTCAATCCTCGATCCTCGCCCTCCTCACGCTTCCGGTCGTGCTCGAGGATGCCGAGGATGGAGAGGCAAACGACGCCCGCCACGAAGGTGGAACCGAGCAACCAGCCGCTGGCCCAGACATTGATCGCAGCCAGCTTGTCGGGTATTCGGGTAATCGAAAGTCCGACGCGAGAGATCAGGGTCATGGTCAGCATGAGACTGGCGACATAGATGGCGGGAAGCGTGAGATTCAGGGGAAAGCGGAGGCTGTTCACGGCATAGAGATCCGGCACTCCGAGGGAGATACAGACGAAGAGGAGGGCCGAGGAGACGGGAACGAGGAGGGCGATGCCGGCGATGTCGAGGGTCAGCGGGCCGTTCTTCCAGATATGGCTCAGGCAAGCTCCGGCGGCGCACAGGAGCATCACGAAACAACACTGAGAAATGAGGCCGAGCCGCTTCACGGCTCCGGCACGTCCTCGGGACGCGTTTCCGAGGCGCTCTTGTTCTCTTGCTGGATCTGATCGTAGATCTCTTTACGGTGGACGGCGACGTTCTTGGGGGCTCTGATGCCTAGCCGAACCTGCTCTCCGCGAACCTCGAGGACAACGACTTCGATTCCATCGCCGATCACTATGCTCTGATGTAGTTTGCGCGTAAGCACAAGCATGCTAAGTCGCCCTCCGTGGCCACCTGGCGGGAAAGTAAAGCCCTGATACGCTCAGGCCGCGCCGATCATGCGGCCACTTCTTGCTTAACCGTCGCCTCTTGGAATACCCGGTGCTTAACAGTATACGCCTCGTCGTCCAGGACGAATTGTAGCGCGCTCCGGGTGTTCGCGTTAACTAGAATCGGGGCGGCGAGGTTGATTGTCATTTCCTCGGGCTTGCCCTTAGGGATCGTCGCGGTCGTGAGGACATATCTCTCCGTGTCATCCTCCAACTGCAGGGCGTCGACGACGGCCGCGCCCAACCTTGGGTTGAAGTTCGGAACGAAGTGCTGAGGGATTGCGCAGAGGAAGGCGATCGTCGGCTCCTGAACGCTCTGAAGCCACCGGAACGGTGAATTGTCCCGGTGGGAAATGAGAACGAACTCCTTCAGTTCCATGAAGCCGATCAGACCTTCCTTGAAGAAGATCACATCGGCGGGGCCGAATTCGATGTCGCCGAAGCGAGTGCCGGATAGTGTCATTTGATGAAGTCCAATAGGCTGAGGGTCGATCCTTGACCTACGACGGTGAGAGCCGCGGAGTAGGCTTGGCTTGCTTCCTGGTATTGCACCGCGGCCGAAGCCATATCCACGTCCGTCAGACTGGAAATGCTCTTGGTGAGGTTGTCGCTCTGAATCTGATACTGGGAAGTGAGCGAGGACACGGTCTGCATCTTCGCTCCGACCTGGCCGCGTGTGGTCGAGATGGCGGCCTGTGAGCTTTGGATATTGGTGATATCGATGTCGCTGATGGCGCCGATGTTGCCGCCGGAGAGATCGTTCTTTAGCGCCTCGAGGTTGTTGTACATCGTCGAGATCATCGGTTCGCCGACGACGTTCGTCTGCAGCGTCTGCCCCGGCCCGATTTCGGCGTTGATCAAATTGGTGTCCCCGTTGAAGACCAGATTGCCGTTCTGAACCGTGTACGGTTTGGCGTCGGTCTTCTGGCCGGCGAAGAGATAAGCGCCGGTCGGCCCCTGGGCGTTGGCCAGGTTCACGATCTGGGACTGGATCTGAGTGATCTGCGACACGAGGGCGTTCAGGCTATTCTGGTCCATGGTCGAAGACGCGCCTTGGACGGCCAGCGAGTAGGCCTGATTCATCTGAGTCGACATCGCACTGAGGGTGCTGTCGACGGTTCCAAGGGCGCCGTTGGCCGTGTTCAAGTTTGAGAGATACTGGGTGATCCCATCCTGAAGACTCTGCATGGACATGGCCTGGCCGAGGCCGACGGGATCGTCGCTCGGCTCGTTGATGCGCTTGCCCGAAGACAGCTCCTGGCTGACGTTCGCCAACTTCCCATCCGCGATCTGGAGATCGTATTGATAGGTCGTGTATTGATAATTCGTGCTAATACGCATCGCGGACCGTTCCTGCGAAATCTACGAGGTTACTGAAGGATATTGATTAAATCATTGGTCGTTTCATCGAAGACCGAGAGGGCCTTTGCTGCCGCTTGGTAGCTTCGCTGATACTGGAGCATGTTGCTCAGCTCCTGGTCGAGGGAGACTCCACTGACGCTTGAGATCTGCTGACCGATCTGCTGCATGACGGCCGCGCTCGTCGTGCTTTGGGCCTGAGCGGTCGAGGCGTCCTGGCCGATGGTCGAGACGAATGCGGTGAAGAAGTCGTTAAAGGTCTGATTTCCGAGCGCGGGGACCTTGCTGCTTCGGAGATTGCTCATCGACAGGGCCAGTCCCCCGTCGCTCGCGTTGCCGCTGACGCCGGTCGCAATGGCTTGCGGATTGGCGACGATCGCGGGATCGACCTGGAAGTCGACGGCTCCGGTTTGCGGCTGGCCGGCGGGAACATCCTGGAAGAAGTTCTGGCCGGTTTGCCCCAAGGAATTGGTTCCCGTCGACTCGATCGAGTTGAACTGGGTGCGGAGGGTGTTCGCAAGGGTATCGAGCTGCGACTCGTACGACGCCGTCTTCTGTTGGGTTTGGAAGAGCCCACCCAGTTGTCCGCTCGTGATCGGAAAGCTCTGCGTCCCGTTCGTCAACGAGCTTGTCGAATCATCGTAGCTCGTAGGAAGGGTCGCCGCGCCGGTCTGGTCCACGAGGGTCATCTGGCCAGAGAAGAGCATTACGGTGCCATCGGCCACCGGCTGCACTTTGACCGGCATGATTTCGCTGAGCTGCTGTACGGCCTGGTCGCGCTCATCGAGCAATTCGTTCGGTGAAGAACCGGAGGTCGTGGCGGCCTGGATCTGCTTGTTGAGAGCCGCGATATTGGTCAGCAGGGTTTGCGCCTGCTGGATCGTGCCCGAGATCTGCGAGTCGGTCGAGGTCGCCTGAGCCTGGAGGCTCTTGTACATCCCCTGGACCGACGACGCCAACGTTTCGCCGGTCTGCTGGACCTGCTGGAGGAGGGCCGGATCGCTGGGGCTCGAACCCAGGGCGGACCATGCGTTGAAGAACGCGGTCAGGTTATCGCCAATGCTGGACCCGTTCGTCGCGTTGGTCAGCGACTGGATATTGTTCAACCCAGACAGGAGCGTGTTGACGCGTCCGTCTTCGCTCGACGCCTGGACCTGCTGACTGAACAGGAATTGGCTCTGGACGCGGTTGATGGAAACCAAATTGACGCCATTGCCGACGAAGTGGTTTTCGTCGAGGGTCGATGGCAGCGGATTCAGTTCGATCGATTGGCGCGAATAGCCGATGGTGTTGACGTTGGTGATGTTGTTTCCGGTGACGTCCAGCGCAGTCTGAAACGCGCTGAGCGCGGAGTTCATCGTGCTGATTCCTTGGAACAGACCTGGCATGATTTCCTCTTATGCGGCGTGGTCCACGAGGACGGCCGTCCTTCCCTTCACGCCGAACTTGCCGCCGCCTTCGGCGGCGGCCTTTGCGATCAGGGTGAGGGTGCCGTTGACGTAGATCAGCTCGTTTTCAATAAGCGCCCGGTTCCTCGCGAAGACCTCTTGCAGGTTCCTCGCGGCGACCAGCACACGATTCGCCAATCCCTGGAGCTGCCGCGCTTCGGCCTTATCCAGGGCGCACGCCAAACTCCGAAGATTGGGCTCGGTACCCAATTCCTCGGCCAGCTTTCTCGCGCACGCCGCAGCATTTCCATCGATCGTTCGAACGCGCTCGAGCAGCGCGTCGAGTTCCGGCTGAATTCTCTCCACTCGGGCCAGGTCCCGCAACGTCACCGCCGCGGTCTGCTCGTGAAGAGAACGAAGGAGTCGCTCGGACGTGCCGAGCCAGTCCCACCAAAGGGTTTGTAGTTCTCGTGTCTTCATGGAATGTCACTCCGCGTGCGTCCTGCCCGCGTTAGAATGGGAGTTTCAAAATGGGGCGCCGCGGTCATCGTCTTCGAGACCTGGGCGATCGAGGCAGCCGGCGAGGTCGAATCCGCGGGTTTCCCTTTGGCGGAGGAGGACCCACTATGCGGGCCGGACGCGGAGACCTGAGCCGCGAACTCCCGATACAGCATCTGTCCGATGCCGAGAGCGCCTTGCTTGGCGACGGCGTCTCCCACCGCCTGGTCCATCATGTCCTGGTAGATCGCGCTTCCGGCCTGGTCGCCCATCGTCTGGTCCTGCGTTCCCTTTCGCATTTCGGAGAGAAGCTGCTTCGCGAAGACGGCCTCAAACTGCTGGCAGGCATTCTTGAGGTCTTTCAGAGCCTTCGTCGTCGCCGGGGGCGGGGCTTGGATCGGGATTGAATCTGTCGTCATGGTGCTCACTGGGTGATGATCCTCGCCTTGAGCGCGCCCTGCTCTCGGAGGGCCTGGAGAATGGAGATCACGTCGCTCGCTTTGAGCTTCAGGGCGTAAAAGACCTTGGCAAGGTCGGCCACGGTCGTATTGGGGGCGAAAGACACGACGTCGGCGTTCTGCTCGTTCACGTCGATGTTCGTCTTGGTCGTGGTTTGAGTCGTGCCCAGGGAAAACGGATTGGGCTGGCTGACCATAACGTCCTGATCGATTTGGACGCTGAGGCTCCCGTGCACGATCGCCGCAGGGCCGATTCGGACATTGCCGCCGATCACGATCGTTCCCGTCTTCTCGTTGACCACGATCGATTCCTGGGTGTCCGCGAAGACGCTCAGCTCCTCGATCCGGCTCATCGCCTCCATCGGCGCAAGCCCTTGGGGAAGAGACATTTCGATCGTGCTTCCGTCGGAGGCCGTCGCGTTGAGATTGGGAAAGGTCTGAGTGATCTTCGACGCGACCCGCATCGCGGTCGTCAGATCGGGCTGATTGAGCTCGAGGTAGATCTTGCCGTCGTAGACGAGCTTGGTCGGAGCGCCGCGCTCGACTACTCCGCCATCCGGTACCCGGCCGGCCGTGACGAAATTCTTGGACTGGGCGCTTCCTCCCGCGGCGACGTCGAATCCGCCCAAATTCAAAGCGCCTTGCGCCATGACGTAAACCGTCGACTGGTCTCCGGCCGCATAGAGCGGGGTCTGAAGGAGGGTTCCACCCACGAGGCTCTTTGCGTCCCCCATGGACTGGACCTCCACATCGACCGGTTCTCCGTTCGTGGCGAAAGGAGGAAGATCGGCGGTCACCATGACGGCGGCGATGTTCTTGAGGTCGAGCTGAGTCGGATCGAGCTTGATCTGCCGGTCCTTGAAGAGGTTGGCGATCATCTGCTGCGTGATCAGCGCCTTCTTGGTATCGCCGGTGCCGGCGAGTCCGACGACCAAGCCGAAGCCCATGATCTGGTTCGAACGGATGCCTCGCCAGTGGGCGATGCTCTTGATTCGGACTTCGATGCCGTCCTTTTCGGCCTGGATGATCGCCTTGCGTTTGGCGGTCTCCTGCTCATCGAACCGTTTCGCGTCGTCGGAAGCTTGGCCGGTCGAGGATTTGCCGTTGGCGGGGATCTTGGCGCCCTGGTTGGGGTCGTTCGCGGAAGTGCCGGATCCTCGGTTCTGGGCGAAGGTCAGTGCGCAGATCGAGAGGAGAAGCAGGGTTGTGATTCGTTTCATAGCGGCTCCATCAGAATCGTCAATCAGAACAGCCAGTCCAGGAGTTGGGTCAAGAAGCCTTTGCGTTGGCGCTCCGCGACGAGTCCTTTGCTGACGTTGGTGATCTTCGCCTCCGCGACGAATTCGCTCGCGATGGTGTTGTTGGCGGCGATATCGTCCGGTCGCACGATGCCCGAGAAGGTGATGTTCGTCTCCTCTTTGTTGACCTTAACCCAGCGGGTGCCCTCGACGACGAGGTTTCCGTTGGGCAAGACCTGCTTGACGATCACCGATACGTCGGCAGTCAGTTGGCTCGTGTTGGTCGAGGAGCCAGCGCCGGCGACCGAGCTGTTGGCGCTGGTATTCGTGTTGGAGAGGCCCGCGCCGAGTCCGCTCAGGAAATGGCCGAGGATCGGCATGCTCGCCGGATTGAGGGGTCCGACGCCGATCTGGTTCGTGTCCTTCTTCGTCGCGGTGGTCGAGGCGCTCATCGTCGACGTCGCGTTCTCGCTGATGACGATCGTGAGGATGTCGCCCACCCCTCGCGCCGTTCGGTCCAGCATCGGATTGTGGTAGTTCTGAGGAACCAGAGATCCGTAATTGTCTTCGCTCTTCGTCTGTCCCATCGAGATCGCGGCCAATCCGGCCATTCCAACGATCGATGCCAGACGCAGGCCCCTCATGCCCAGCGCCCTAACGTCCAAGTCCCTTCTCATATCTTCACCTCGACTGTCTCGGAATCGAGAACGACGCCCGAGAGGACGCCTCCCGTATCCGTCACGACCGTGATCGTCTGACCGACCATTCCGCCGGTCTGCGTCTTGCCTGAAACCTGCACGGTGACTCCGGCGGTCTTCATGATCACCTTGACTACCTGCCCGGCTCTGACCCGAGCCGATGCGCCGACCTCGAGCTCGACGGACCGACCGTTAACGAGTTTGCCGTCGACGAGAACGTCGATCGTCACCGTGATCTGAGCGCCGTTTTCCGACACGTCTCGCACATTGAGCGACACCTTGCCGGGAGGCGCCTTGAAGTCGCCCTGGCCTTGGCCCACGAGTTCGAGCGGCACGGCCGCGCCGATCTTGCCCTGGGCGGCTTCGATTGCGGCATCGACGATGTCTTCCTGCTTAACCGCCTGGAACTTTCGACGCACGACCGAGCCGCCGTCGATCTGAACCTGGACGTCGATACCGGCCCTCTTCGCGATGGTCTGGACTCGATTTGCGGTGACCGCCATGTCAACCCCGACCGGAGGCGTCGAACAGAAGACGAGGCCGGAAAGGGTCTGCCGGTCCCGAGCATCGGCCTGGATGTCGCCAAGGTCGCCCAGCGTCACCGTATCGCCGTCGACCTCCGAAGTCTTGTGGACGACGATGGTGATCTTGCCGGATGAGTCGGGCTGTGGGATCGCCGCGGCGACTTCGCTGGAGGATCGGATCACACCAAACAGACCCTCGCCCGGATTGCCGATCTTGGCTCTCCCCAGGGTTACAAGGAAGCCTCGGTCCATTGCCGGCTTGGATGAGAAGCTCGCCAATACGATCTGACCGCAGACGGTGTGGCCACCGGGCAGGACCGCGGAGACATCGCCGGCGAGATC
>DATJYD010000170.1:0-3182 GCA_035499755.1 Fimbriimonadaceae bacterium | reverse complement strand
GACCTCCACGAACTGGTCGCCGCGGGCCTCGCCGCGCAACGACGGCGCCCCCTTGCCGCGCAGCCGAAGCTTCTGGCCCGACTGCGTCCCCGGAGGAATCTTGATCGTGCTGGGCCCCTCGATCGTCGGCACCTCGACTTTGGCGCCGAGCGCGGCTTCGGCCACCGTGACCGGCAGCTTCACGTAGATATTATCGCCTTTACGCTCGAAAACCGGGTGCGTCTCGACGTCGGTCACGATGTAGAGATCGCCGGGAGGGCCGCCCTTGCGCCCCGCATTGCCTTTGCCGGCCACGCGCACCCGCGATCCCTGATTGACCCCCGGCGGAATCCGCACGTCGAACGTCTCGGGATGCGTCACGATGCCGGTGCCCCCGCAGTTCGGACAACTCGGCTTCCGCTTGCCGGTCCCGTGACAGTCGGGACACGGACCCTGAAAACGCATCGCGCCCGATTGGCGGGTCAGCACCCCTTTGCCGTCACAAGTTGGACATACGATCGCAGCGCCCTTGCCCGTACCGCTGCCCTTGCACACCGGGCACGTCTCCTGGCGATTGACGGTGATGCGGACCTGGGTTCCGCGGATCGCGTCCCGGAAGCTCAGGTGCATGTGGTGCTCGAGATCGCGTCCCCGCGTCTCGTCTTCCTCTTCTTCCTCCTGGGGGGCGGCGTTTCGGGAGAAAATCTGGGAGAAAATGTCGCGGAATCCGAAGCCGCCGGTATCCTCGACGCCCGAACCACGGCGTCCCGTGCGAGGCTCGAAGTTCGAGAAGTCGAAGCCCGAAAAATCGAAGCCGCCAGCACCGGCGGTGCCTCCCGAGGCGTAGGCCCGGGCCGCATCGGCCGCAGAAGCTGTGCCCGGATAGCCGCCCGCCGGGATATTGTCCGAGTAAAAGCCGTACTGATCGTAAATCTTGCGCTTCTTCTCGTCGCTCAGAATTTCATAGGCTTCGGAGATTTGCTTGAACTTCTCTTCGGCCGCTTTGTTTCCCGGATTGACATCGGGATGGTACTTGCGCGCGAGGTGCCGGTAAGCCTTGCGGATCGCCTCCGGCTTGGCGTCACGACTGACGCCGAGCGCCGCGTAGTAGTCTTTTTCGGTGCCGACTGGCATGGTCTCTCAAAGAAGTCAGGAGACAGAAATCAGAGCTCCTGACTTCTGATTTCCGATTTCTGGCTTCTGACTTCCGGCTTCTGCCTTTCTCAATTCCTGCTCATTCCGGAAATCACCTTCAGGTGCTCCGGGCAGCGCGAGACCATCCACGCCTGCAGCTCGTCATAGATCTTCCGCGCCACGACATTATCGCTGAAAATCCCTTCAAGGTCCGAATCGACCTCCATGAACTGACGAAAATGGCACTGTGGGCATTCAACTCCGACCTGTGCTCGATGTTGTTCCACGACGCCTCCCCATTGTTCGGCGAGCGGCATTGATTCAATGGCTCAACGGCCCGATGACTCAATCGCCCAATCACTCAATCGCCCGATCGCCCGATCTTCAACTCTTCTTTCCCTCGTCCACGACCTCGGCATCGATCACGTCGCCTTCGGGTTTGCCTTGCCCGTCGCCAGCGGTCGATGCTCCTGCTGCCTGGTCTTGCGGTCCTCCGCCCGAAGGTCCGGCGCCCGAAGGTCCGGCCCCGCCCGCTCCCGCCTGGCGGTACATGGCTTCGGCCAGCTTGTGCGACGCTTTCGTCAGGTTGTCGATGGCCTCGGTGATTTTCGAGGAGTCGCCCGCCTGAATGGCCTTTTTGGCCTCTTCGACGGCGTTTTCGATAGCCTTGGCGTCAGCCTCCGCAATCTTTTCGCGGTTCTCCTTGAGCAGCTTCTCCGTGGAGTAGACCATGGCGTCGGCGCGGTTCTTGATCTCGATATCCTCCTTCGCGCGGCGATCCTCGTCCGCGTGGAGCTCCGCCTCCTTGGTCATTTTCTCGACCTGATCCTTGGAGAGGCCGCTCGAAGAAGTGATCGTGATCTTCTGTTCCTTTCCGGTCCCCTTATCCTTCGCTGAGACGTTCAGAATGCCGTTGGCGTCGATGTCAAATGTAACCTCGATCTGCGGCAGGCCGCGAGGCGCCAGGGGGATCCCTATCAGGTGGAACTTGCCTAGCGTGCGATTGTCCCTCGCCATGGGCCGCTCGCCCTGGAGCACGTGAATCTCGACCGATTCCTGATTGTCGGCCGCCGTCGAAAATACGTCGCTCTTTCGCGTGGGAATCGTGGTATTGCGCTGGATCAGAGGAGTCATCACGCCGCCGTAAGTCTCCACGCCCAGCGTCAGAGGTGTGACGTCAAGGAGAAGCAGATCCTTCACTTCTCCGCCGAGCACGCCCGCCTGGACCGCCGCGCCCACCGCGACCACTTCGTCCGGATTGACGCCTTTGTGCGGCTCCTTGCCGTTGAACAGATTCTTCACGATGTCCTGGATGCGGGGTATGCGGGTCGACCCGCCGACCAGAACCACTTCGTTGATCTTGTCCGGACCGATTCCGGCGTCCTGCAGCGCCTGCTTGACCGGGCCGACCGAACGCTGGAAGATGTCCTCGCACATTTGTTCGAAGCGGGCCCGCGTCAGCTTCATGTTCAGGTGCTTCGGCCCGGAGGCGTCGGCGGTGATGAACGGCAGATTGACATCAGTCTCCAGAACCGTCGACAGCTCCATCTTGGCTTTCTCGGCCGCTTCCTTGAGCCGTTGCAGCGCCATGCGATCCTTGGATAGATCGATGCCCTGGTCTTTTCGGAACTCGTCCACAATCCAGTCCATCACGCGCTTGTCGATGTCGTCGCCGCCCAGGTGAGTGTCGCCGTTGGTGGATTTAACTTCCACCACACCCTCGCCCACCTCAAGGATCGAGATATCGAACGTGCCGCCGCCAAAGTCGTAGACGGCGATCGTTTCATCCTTCTGCTTGTCGAGCCCGTAAGCCAGCGCCGCCGCGGTCGGCTCATTGACGATACGGAGCACTTCGAGGCCGGCGATTTTGCCGGCGTCCTTTGTGGCCTGTCGCTGGCTGTCATTAAAATAAGCGGGAACCGTGATGACGGCCTTCGTCACCGGCTGGCCCAGATAATCCTCCGCGGCCTGCTTCAGCTTCTGCAGGATCATCGCGGAGACTTCGGGCGGAGAATATTTCTTGGCTTGTCCGTCGGGCGAGACTTCGACGGCCACACGGTCGCCGTCGC
>DATJYD010000169.1:0-3507 GCA_035499755.1 Fimbriimonadaceae bacterium | reverse complement strand
CCGCACGTCGAAGACGCCCGTGATCGATTGGTGGCCATGAACCGGTCGGTTCCCGAACCGACCCCTGCAGCAGTTGCGGAGAATGATGCCGAGGTGCGCAGCGAGCAGCCCTTGACCTTCACCGACAGGTTCATGGACGTTGTCAAGCGTGGGCCCACCGTGGTTGAAGCCACCCACGTGGGCGAACCTTCCCTCGACGATCCCAAGCGCGTGCTCGCTCCCGAAGTCTCGAAGGAGAACTTCACCATGCTCAGGGAGGCCGCCAATGTCGGCAAGCCGGTCGTTCCGGAGCAGCCCGCGACGCCAACCGGTGTCAACGAGCCCCCGCGCAGCGACCAGCCCTCCAACGCTCCCCTGCAGATGCAGACCCCGGGTGAGGGAACAGGTGTCGGCGTCGAGGTTGTGGCCGCGCCGAATGGCGCGCCGCCCGCCGATCCCAATGCCTTGGTTAAGACCGTTGGCCCTGCAGACACGGTCGTGCCGGCCGTTGAAAAAGCCGAAGCGGCGCCCCTCCAGCAGAACGACATCAAGCCCGGCGAGAATCCTTCGCAGGGCAGCGACGTTACCAACGGCAAGGCCAAGAAGCCCAAAGTCAATCTGGGTGAGGAGTCCTCAAGCAAGAAGAAAAAGAAGAAGGGCCTCGCCAAGATCAATCCGTTTTGAGCCACCATCCCCTTCGGAGTTCTCAGGCCGCGCCGATCTGGCGCGGCCTTCCCATTTGCTGTCTGACCGGCGACCGAGTTGCTTCTCAATCTGTGCTATACCATGGTTGGTTCCAGGAATCTGAGTGGAACGCACGTCAAAGGAAGACCACCATCCATGCGCAATCTTGTACCGGCGATCCTGTTTGCTTCTTCATTCCTGAGCTACGCCCAAACCGCTGACAATAAGCCGATCGAACCCACGGCGATCGGCGAGGTCTATCTCCTCGACTCGGCCACCCAGACTCTCAAGCACCTTCCCTCCGAGCAATGGAAAGAACGGGGCAAAGCCAAGAACCCAACCGGTTGGACAGGCTCTAACTTCGTTTTAATGGTGGCAGGGGATCATTCCACATTCCGAGTCAAAGCGGGCGACAAGCTCGCGTTCATATTCAAGATTGGGGATCCGGGGTACGTTAAGCTTTATCCATTCGTTTTGAAAAAGAATGAACGTCAAGCCTATTACGGAGAGCTCGGCTATGTCGGACGTGAATGGAAACCGATTCCTGGCTTGGATGTCGAAATATCGCAGTTCGGCGCATCCTCTTACAAACTGGTTCCCACCTCTCCCCTTGCTCCCGGCGAGTATGTGATCACTGCACGCGAAAAGGTGTTCACGTTCGGCGTCGATGAATAATTCTGACTAATAGCCCGGAGCAGAAGTACGGCCCACCCAGGCGCGGCCCTTTTTCCCGTCTCTGCGGGCTAGTTCTTTCGGTGTTACGCAACCTGCTTCCCCAATCGTTCCTCATCGCTCGATAAATCGCTTGGCCCTTCATCTGCTACCCTGAAAGGGAGTCCCCTCGCTCTGAAAACCCTGTATTCATGGGTGTTTTCCCGAAATCTTCCGGGGCTCGCTAACGACAAAAATGCCTCACGACCTGCCCAAAGCCTACGACCCCACCGCCATCGAAGATCACTGGGCCGGCTACTGGGTCCGCGAGAATCTTTTCGCCGTGCCGTCTCCCGATCCGGCTGTCCAAAACCAACGCCTGGACGGCCAGTCCCCGGACGGCCAGTCCTCGGCCTTTACCATCCTGCTGCCCCCGCCCAACGTTACCGGCCGCCTCCACATGGGGCACATGCTCAACCAGACGGAGATGGACATTCTCACCCGCTGGCGCCGCATGTCAGGCCGCCTCGCGCTCTGGATTCCGGGCACCGACCACGCCGGCATCGCCACCCAGATGATGGTCGAGCGCCAGCTTACTGAGGAAGGCACATCGCGCCAGAAACTCGGCCGCGAAGCCTTCGTTGCCCGCGTCTGGGAATGGAAACAGCACTACGGCGGCGCCATCCTCGAGCAGATGAAGCGCCTCGGCGCCTCCGTCGACTGGAGCCGCGAATACTTCACCATGGACGACCGCCTCTCGGTCGCCGTCCGCGAAGCCTTCGTCCGCCTTTACCACCAGGGGCTCATCTATCGGGGCGCTTACATCGTCAACTGGTGCCCGCGTTGCCAGACCGCTATCAGCGACCTCGAAGTCGTTCACCAGGAGCAGAAGGGCCACCTCTGGGAGATTCGCTATCCCGTCCTCGGCGACGGCGGCAAAGAAACCGGCGAATACGTCACTGTCGCCACCACGCGCCCTGAAACCATGCTCGGCGATACCGCGGTCGCCGTCCACCCTGAAGACGAGCGCTACCTCCACCTCCACGGTAAGAAGCTGCTGCTGCCTCTGATGAATCGCGAAATCCCCATCGTGGTCGATCCCTGGGTCAGCCGCGACTTCGGCACCGGAGCCGTCAAGGTCACGCCCGCCCACGATCCCAACGACTTCGCCCTCGGCGAGCGTCATCATCTGTCCTCCATCAACGTGATGGATGATCGTGCCCACATCAACGAAAACGGCGGCCCATATCAAGGCCTCGATCGCTTCGTGGCTCGCAAGAAAATCGTTGCCGATCTCGAGGCGCAGGGCCTTCTCGCCGGGGTCAAGGACCACATCAACAACGTCGGCCACTGCGACCGCTGCAAAACCGTCGTCGAGCCGCGCCTCTCCACGCAATGGTTCATCCCCGTCAACAAAAAGGCCAATGACGGCCGCGACTCCATGGCCGAAATGGCCCGCAACGCAGTTCGCGCCGATTCCGGCGGCAACAAGCCCATCCGCTTCACGCCCGAGAACTACGAGAAGATCTATCTCAACTGGATGGAAGACATCCACGACTGGTGCATCTCGCGCCAGCTCTGGTGGGGCCATCGCATCCCCGCCTGGCACTGCGGCGCCTGCCACAAAATCACTGTTCCCGAGCCCGGCTCAACCGGCGATCCAACCGCCTGCGCCCACTGCGGCTCGAAAGAAATCATCCAGGAGACTGACGTCCTCGACACCTGGTTCTCCTCGGGCTTGCTTCCCGTCTCCGTCTTCGGTTGGCCGCAAATACTAGAGGTTGCCCCATCCTCACCGGCTGGGAGCAGAGCGAACCAGACGGCAAGGGTGGGAGCCCATGATGGTTCTACGACGCCGGGTGCCCCAGGTCTCAGTTCTGAGACCTGGGAGAGAAACCGAGCCGATTTCGACGCCTTCTACCCCACGTCGCTCCTCGTCACCGGCTTCGACATTCTCTTCTTCTGGGTCGCGCGCATGATCATGCTCGGCTGTTGGTTCTCGAGCGAAATCCCCATGCCCGACGGCAGCCCCCGTCCGCTCGCCGAATCGGTTCCGTTCAAAGAGGTCTACATCCACGCCCTCGTCCGCGACGCCAACCGCGAAAAGATGTCCAAGACCAAGGGCAACGTCATCGACCCCATCGAGATCGTCAAGCAATACGGCACCGACGCCGTGCGCTTCACGCTCGCCTC
>DATJYD010000168.1:0-7414 GCA_035499755.1 Fimbriimonadaceae bacterium | reverse complement strand
TGGACCCTACGTCTTACCGCGGCTGCTGGCACGTAGTTAGCCGGTCCTTATTCTCAGGGTACCGTCCTAAGTCTTTCCCTGAAAAAGGAGTTTACAGACCTAGATCCTTCATCCTCCACGCGGCGTCGCTGCATCAGGGTTGCCCCCATTGTGCAAGATTCCCAACTGCTGCCACCCGTAGGTGTGTGGGCCGTGTCTCAGTCCCACTCGAGCGGATCATCCTCTCAGACCCGCTACCCGTCGTCGGCTTGGTAGGCCATTACCCCACCAACTACCTGATAGGCCATAAGCCGCTCCTGAAGCGAAAAACCCTTTGATCGCCACCCCATGCGGGGCGACGGCCACATCTGGTATTACCCAGAGTTTCCTCTGACTGTCCCAGTCTTCAGGGCACGTTGCTTATGTATTACTCCGCCGTTCGCCACTGTGGATTGCTCCACCGTTCGACTTGCATGTCTTAGGCACGCCGCCAGCGTTCGTCCTGAGCCATGATCAAACTCTCCGAAGAAAGTGTTGACCAAGTTCCGATTGATTAGATCGGATTGGTTGCTTCTTGTTTTGCCGTTCCCTCTTGCGAGGGTCCCCTTCCCACCGAGTCGAGCTCGCAGGGTCCGGGCCGGCTCCCTCAATCTTGACGATCGAGGGTTTGAAACGGGATTCGTCTTCTTTCGAAATCGATTCCTTCAGAACTACTTATCTGAACGTGATTCCTCTATTGAGCTTTCAAAGGGCTGCGACCCGGTAAGCCGGGCGCAAGGGATATTGTAGGCACAATCAGTTCACGAAGTCAACCCCCTCGGCCGATTTTCTTCCTTTCTTCCCTCAATCCCCTCTTCAACCAACCCGGATCTCGCCGCTAGCAGGGCGCCTTCTCTTGTATGTTGCCTCGGCGTCCCGTTAGGCAACCCCAGCCCCAACCGCCGTCTTTCCCCAGACCCAAAAACGCCGGGCTCCAAGCATTTCCAGCGTCTACGATCCCACCGACGGAAGGTCGCTAAGGCTTTGTAGAACCGTCTGTTGCCGCAACTAGCAAGTCCTCCTGAGAAGGCTCTCCACTGGTGAGGGAACGGCGTTCGGCGTTGGGGGCGTTCGGCGTTCGGCGTTGCCGAATCGCGCTTCAGATCGGGACGGTCGCCAGAGATCGGTCCTTAGGAATCCCGCCTCGAAGGGACATCTCAGGCTGGCGAAAGGCCAATGCGGCCGGTTTGCTTTCCTTGCGCGAGCAGGTGTCGCTTCAAGCCCGACTCCCGTTCAAACGGCTGCTGGTAGATTGGGGTTACCTGCCATGCAGCCGCGAATCATGGTCGTCGAGAATCATGCGACCGGCCTTACAAGCGGCCCGGAGTTGAGATCGACGAGGATGGTGGGGAGGACTATTGGACGCTGATGCGAAAACAGCCGCTGCGAATCAAGGAGAAAACCGCATAGCCCTTTCACGCCGGGACTTCCTTCGATGCGGCATCGCGGCGGCGGCGGCGCCCGTCTTCGGCTGGGCCTTCGACGATCCGGGATCGTTCGTCGGCGTGCCGATCTTCAACGAGATCCTTGGGAGAGCGCAGGCAGAACATTGGTCGCGCCTCCCTATCGGCGAGATCGTCGGCCGCGTTGGGATCGCCCTGGTCGGAACGCCGTACGTGGCATCGACCCTCGAGCTTTATGACGACCGCGAGGTCTGCTCGGTGAATCTGAACGGCCTCGACTGCGTCACCTTCTACGAGATCTCCCTCGGCTTCGCGCGGATGCTCCTCCATGGCGGACGCGCGCCCAAGGACCTCCTGCGCGAGATAACCTTCACCCGATATCGCGGAGGGAAACTCGACGGCTACCTCTCCCGCCTGCATTACACGAGCGACTGGATCGAGGACAACGACGCGAAGGGCGTGGTGAGAAACCTCACGCCCGCTCTGCCGGGAGCGATCCGCATGGACAAGCGCATCGATTTCATGAGCACGCATCCGAACGCTTACCGGCAACTTCGAGCGAACCCCGGCCTCGTGCCGAGAATGGCTGCCTTGGAGACCAAGATCAGCTCGCGAAAGCCCTGGTACGTACCCAACGCCTCGGTCTCTGCCGCCGAGCCCCTGCTTCAGACCGGCGACATCGTCGGGATCGCCACATCGGCCGGCGGCCTCGACTGCTCTCACACCGGCCTCGTCTATGTCGACAACTCGGGCACTCGCCGCTTCCTGAACGCATCCTCGGCCAAGGGCCAGGTCGTTCTTGGCGAGAG
The DNA here is from genome assembly GCA_035499755.1 of Fimbriimonadaceae bacterium. Classification (GTDB taxonomy): domain Bacteria; phylum Armatimonadota; class Fimbriimonadia; order Fimbriimonadales; family Fimbriimonadaceae; genus JAEVZK01. The sequence continues at coordinate 5,184 of DATJYD010000168.1, read as the reverse complement.
GCTGAGCGAATACGCGGCGAACTACCGCCGGAATATCGGCGTGATGATCGCCCGCCCCAAGTAGCGGTCTCCAGACATTAGAGCGTTTCGATCAAGGGCGGGACCAGGTCGACCGGGTCCCCGCTGATCCGGAAGCACCGGCTCAGCCGCTCCGCGGCCGCTTCGGCGTCTGATTCGTCGCGAGCATGGACCGTAAATGCGGGACCGTCGGCGGTCACCCGCATCCCGATCTCGCGATGCACCTCGACCCCAACCGCGGGATCGATCGTGTCCTCCTTCCGGGTCCGGCCCCCGCCAAGATCGACCACGATCTGCCCGACCGTCTCGGCGTCGATCGACCCCATCCAGCCCTCCGTGCCGCAAAGCACGTATCTTTGAACCGGAGCCCGAGGCAGCTTGTCCGGCCGGACGAGAACAGCGGGATCGCCGCCCTGCGCTTCGAACCACGCCTCCGCCTTCTGAAGGGCGCGTCCGCTCGCCAAGGCTTCCCTTGCCTTGCGGCGTCCCGTGTCGAGGTCCCACGTCTCGCCGGCCGCCGCAAGCGTGAGGCCGGCCAGATCGACGCACAGCTCACAGAAGCGGGACGGCTCGTTTCCGGTCAGCACCATCCCCGCCTCACCGACTTCGAGCGCGTTGCCGACCGTCCGGCCGAGTGGCTGGTCCATGTCGCTGATCGCGAGACGGGCATTGAGACCTGCCAGCTTGGCCGTCGCGGCGAGGGCGGCTGCCAGTTCGCGAGCCGCGTCGAGAGTCTTCATGAACGCCCCCGAACCGGCCTTCACGTCGAGCACAACCGTCTCCGCTCCGCCCGCGATCTTCTTGCTGAGAATGCTCGAAACGATCAGGGGAATCGAGCCGACCGTCGCCGTCGCATCGCGCAGGCCGTAGAAGACCTTGTCGGCGGGAGCGAGATTCGGAGTTTGGCCAGAAATCGCGAGGCCGATCCGGGTCGCCTGCGCCTTGAGCTCAGCGGGAGGAAGGTCCATGCGGAAACCGGGAACGCTCTCGAGCTTGTCGACGGTGCCACCCGTGATCCCAAGCCCTCGCCCGCTCATCTTGATGACGGTGAGTCCGCAGGCGGCGAGCAGAGGAAGCAGTACGATCGACGTTTTGTCGCCGACGCCGCCCGTGCTGTGCTTGTCCACCCATGGCTTGGGGAGGCCGGTGAGGTCGAGCCGCTCGCCGCTATCCGCCATCGCCAGCGTCAGCCACGCGGTCTCCTCCGGATCGAGCGGATGAATATAGGCGGCCATCAGCCACGCCGCGATCTGATAATCCGCGATCTCTCCCCGAGCCGCGGCCCGGGCAAGCCAGTCCAGCTCTGGTTTGGTGTGCTTATGCCCGTCGCGCTTGGCGGCGATCACATCCAGGATGGTCACGACCCTTATTCTGGTTCATAGCACGGCGGCACGCTATTCCCAGCGCTGAGCGAGGACGCCCGCGACCTGTTCCAGCAAAGCCTCGTCGCTTGCATCGAAAGCGCCGACCCGATGGCCGTCGACGTCGACCTGGCCAAGAATCTCGCCACCACGCCGAATGAGCACGACGATCTCGGACCGGGTTTGGAGGGAACATGCAAGATAGTTGTCGAGCCCTCGAACATCCTCGACGACCTGGTTGCGATTCTCGGCGACGGCGGTCCCGCAGACACCCACCCCGACCTCGATCTTCGTATGGTCGGTTTCCGCCCCGACGTATTCGTCGAGGACCAGAATGCCGCCTTCGAGGCGGTAAACGCCGCACCAGTCGTAGCCCGGCAGCCCGGCAAGGCGCTCCATCGCGGCGCGGCGCAACGCCGACCCCCTGTCCTCGCGGGCGCGAAGGTGAGTCAGAAGCTCGTCGGCAACCTGGGCGGAGATCATTGGCCCATTAGTATGGCCCGAGTCGCTCCACTAGCCTAAGGCTGGACCTTTCGCTTTGTGCGGGGCCCGATCGGCAATCGCCCACAATAGGGTGTGGCCACAATCTTATTCGTCTGCTACAACAACGCAGGGCGGTCGCTGATGGCCGAATCGATCCTCAACTCGCGTGCCTCGGAGAGGCATCTGGACGTGCATGCCGAGTCCGCGGGCCTGCTGGGCGTCGGCGCCGTGCATCCCATGGTGTTGCGATGCATCGAGGAACTCGGCGTGTCGGCTGAAGGCCTGAAGCCAAAACAGGTCACCAAGGAAATGGTCGAGCGCGCCGACACCATCGTCGGATTTGGCGGCATCAACTGCGAGCACACGCCGATCAAGTTCGGTGTCACCGAGCAATGGGCAACCGCGAATCCATCAGGCGTGGCATATGGCGCCGTCTGCCAAGTGCGCGACGAGATCTCCCGCGAAGTGGACAACCTGCTCGACAGACTCTCGGCCGGTTCATTATAACTGGGCTTCCGGGGCTGCGCTCGTCGCTGGGCGGGACTAGGAAACCGTTGCTTTGCAGGGTCGCCCTTCGATAGTTAAGGCGTCAGGGGCAACCCCTCGCACCCCGCTCTCGGTCGCCGATCGCAACCTGGATCAAGGGGTGGTAAGCCGTCTTTCCCCAAACCCAAGGCGGAGTCGGGAGCGAACCAGGGCTCTTGCTCCCGGTCCTACCCCCCCAATGCACGGTGCAGTAGACTCGGTGGCGGAGGTCCAAGAATGTCTCGTGAATTTGAGCGACCAGGGCTCCCTGCCCTCTCGATCTCCCTCGTTGAGCCCAAAGCTCCCGGCCGCACCGTATTCGATCTCGTCCGGCTGCCCCGCCTTGGAACGGTGCTTCTGGCTACTTTGGCAAATCGTTTGGGAGGAGTCGACGCGGCCGTCCACATCGAGTCCATCGCCCCGCTGGATCTGGAGGAGATCGCCAAGGCGGACGTCGTCGGAGTGTCGACGACGACCTCGACGGCCCCGCGCGCCTACGCGATTTGCGACGAAGTCCGTCGCTTGAATCCCCGCGCGATCATCGTTCTCGGTGGGGTCCACGTGACATTCCAGACCGAGGAGGCGTTGCCCCACTGCGATCACGTTTTCATCGGCGAGGCCGACGAGACCTTTCCTGCCTTTATCAAAGGCCTCTTGGAGGGCTCGCCGAGGCCGCCCCAGGTGATCGGCTCCAGGCTTCGCTCCGATTTCTCGGAACCCCTTGCTCCCAGCCCTGTCGGCTGCATCGACTTCCTTCCCGATCTAACCCTGATCAAGGGCTGGCAGCGGATGAGAATCGCGCCGGTCGTTACATCTCGCTCCTGTCCTTTCTCTTGCACGTTCTGCAGCGTGATCGAGATGTTCGGCCAGCGCATGCGCTATGCCGGCATCGACTCGGTACGAGCAAACCTCCTCCAACTACATGAACTCGGCTTCCGGCGCGTGTTCTTCTTCGACGACAACTTCGCCGTGGATGTGAGGCGGACCGAGCACCTGCTGGCGATGATCCGCGACCTGCCGTTCAAGCTGCGCTGGAGCGCGCAAGTCCGGGCCAACACGTTCGCTCAGCATCCCGGCCTCGCGAAGAATATGGCCTCCGCAGGCTGCCGGATCGTCTACGTGGGTATCGAGTCAGCCGAGCCGAGATCTCTCCTCGCCTTCCGCAAGAAAGCCCAACTGCCAGAGATGGCGAAGGGCCTGCGCAACCTGAGAAGGGCGGGCATCATGGTCCATGGCATGTTCGTGGCCGGCTCATCCTGTGACGACGCGGCCAGCATCCGCCTCTCCCTGCGCTTCGCCAAGAAGCAGAAACTGAGCACCGTCCAATTCATGGTCCTCACCCCGCTTCCCGGCACCCAGGATGCCGACCGTCTCGCCCGATCAGGGCGAGTGTTCGACGACGACTGGAGCCACTACGACGCCCACCATACCGTCCACCACCCCGAGGGGATGAGCGCCCGCTTGCTCGAGGAGGCAACCCTGCAAGCCATGCGCCGGTTCTATAGCGCGCGGCGGATCGTCCTTCCTCTGCTCGATGTCTTCCACCCCCGCCGCGCCTTCGCCTCGGTTTATCTCCGTGCGTTTGGCTGGCGTTATATCCGCCTGGCAATCCATGAGCTTCGGCCGTACACGAGGGCCCTTCCGGCACAAGTGCAGCCGCTGTAACGCGGACCGAACGAGCTGGCGCTTCGACCACTCGTCGTTCGGCATTCGGCATTCGGCGTTTTGGGATTGTGGTTTGGCGACCGAGTTTCAGATCAGGAGGGATGGGTTTGCATGTTGCCTCCTGGTCATGTTAGGCAAACCCCTCGCAACCCGAGCCACTGTCTTTCCCCGAAACTCTAGCCGGTGGAAATGGTCTGTACTCCGGGGCAGTGTGTAAACTCCCATGAGAAGCAGACGTCAGGTAGTTAGAGCATGAAGTCAGAACTGAAAGCGGATTCTCGCAAGCGCCTTGCCAAGATCGCCGGCCAAGTGAACGGCTTGCAGCATATGATCGAGGACAAGCGGACGTGCGCGGAGATCCTCCAGCAGGTTGTGGCCGTACGTTCCGCTCTCGATCAACTTGGGATCGCTCTTCTGACCGAGCATCTGCAAACGTGCGTCCTGCATCAGGGCGTCGAGCACTTCGAAGACTGCTGTCAGGACCTGCCGGAGGAAAAGTGGTCGGACGAGATCCGATCGTCGTTGAAGCGGTTCCTGAAGTAGATCTGGCGGCCGGAGGGTTGAGACGAGCTATGAACGCCAAATCGGGCGATCCGGCAATCGACCCATTCAGTATTCATTTGAGGAACCGGCTGAGCGCGAGCCGCACCTCCTCGATCCGTTCTTCGCGGTTCATATCCGAATAGCCGTTGCCGGATTCGCCGGCCCCATACACACATTCCTCGATATGGCTCGATAGCATGAGTCCGCCGAAGTGCTCCAGAGCGACTCTGAGGGAGGCGACCTGAGTCAGGATATCGACGCAATAGCGATCGTCCTCGACCATCTTCGCGATGCCCGAAACCTGCCCCGCTATACGGGCCAGCCTCAGCTTCGCATCTTCCTTAGCCCCTGGTTTCACGCGAACCTCTTTACTCCTACTGGGTAAGAGTATATACTGTTTGCGCTATATACCGGGAGGGGGTATTCAGCCCCCGGGGAAACAAGGGAGTCAGGGAATGAATCAATACATCGCAAGCGTGATGCGGCGCACGCCTCGCATCACCATCATTTGTGGTCTTGTGCTCTTCGTCGGCACGCAAGCTTGGGCGGACGTGGTTGGACGCCTGCACTTCACGGTCAAGAACGCGGC
>DATJYD010000167.1:0-2410 GCA_035499755.1 Fimbriimonadaceae bacterium | reverse complement strand
GAGCTCTCAGTCAGCCGCCGTTCGGAACGGCCGCGGGAAGCTCGCCGCTCTCAAAGACGTCCACCTCGTACTCGGGATCCGTCGGGTCGACGTTAGCGACCGCGTCGATCGGGTCGACGTCGACGACCTCGGCGGCGAAATGAACGAGCCCCACGAACAGCTCTCCGTTGAGGCCTGCCACATCGATCCACTCGAAGGAGGGGAGACGCCGCGGCCCCAACGCCGCCCATGTGCCCGAGCGGCTGCCTTCGTCGCGGACCACGAGGCGCTCGTCGATCGAGTCAAAACGCATGTGAAGCCGCGAAACGTAAGGGACGTTCAGCGAGCAGTCGCAGTCGGCGGACCTTCCGACCGAAACCGGGAATTTGTCGAAGTGGAAGGTGCGAGGGGCATGGGGATGCTGAACGATGCGCAGGCGCAGCGCTTTCATGCAGCGCGTTGGAGCAACGCACGTGCCGGTGCGCCCTTGCTGTGTAAGTCGCCGAAGCGTCAGCGAGGGCGCTGATTTCCGGGTGGGCTCCGTGATCCGGACTGTCGATCATTTCGCCAGGATCCGTTGGGCGAGTCGCCAGCGCGACGAGCGAGCGTCTCCTGCAGGCTCGCTTCGGCCACCGTCGCCTCCAGTTGGAGGAGCTCTTGCTGTTCGGCGACGAGATCGGCCACGAACCGTCCGGGATGAGGCCACCCCGGCTTCTCAAGAAGTGCACGCCACGCCGCCTGCATCTCGGAGGCGCTGGCGAAGCGGTCGTCGGGTTCCGGTGCGAGCGCTCGCTCGAAGAACGCGTCGGCGCCTTTTGTCCACGAGACCCCCGTTACTTTTTGCAACGGGCGAGGGGGGAGGCAGAGCTTTGCTTGCAAGATGACGGTCGCGGATTTGCCAGGGAAGGGAAGCACGCCCGTCAGGCAGCGGAACGCGACCATCGCCACAGCGTAGAGGTCCGCGCGGACGTCGGCGTTCGCGGCGTTGTCGAATTGCTCCGGCGGCATGTACGTCACCGTGCCTAGCGTCGCGAGAGTGCTCGTAAGGGAGACCATGCTCGTCGCGCCCTCTTGGGAAGGCCGGTACTTCGAGATCCCAAAATCGAGAAGACACCCTCGATCAACGCCCGGGGACCGCTGCACCAGGAAGATGTTCGATGGCTTTACGTCTCGATGAATGACGCCGTGGTTATGGGCGGCGTCGAGACCACGAAGGACATGGTCGATAATGGGCGCCACCGTGCCAACCACGAGGACGCGTTCGCGTCCGATCCGCGCGTGGAGCGTCTCGCCGCGCAGTAGCGGGTACGCGATCCAGAGCTTTGACCCTTCGGCACAGCCCGAAGCGACGACGGGCGCGATGAACTCGGAGCGAATGCGCGCCGCGAAGAGGGCCTCCCGACGGAACCGCTCGACGACTTCGGGATCCGAACCCAGGGCATCGTGGAGGATCTTCAGCGCCACCTCGGTGCCGTCACCGTCGCGTGCCGCGTAGACCGAGCCGCTTCCACCTCGTCCGAGAAGGTCGCCGACCAAGAAGCGATCGAAGCGGGTCTCCCCCATGACACGAGCGAGCGTAGCTCATTCCCGTGCGAAAGGAACGGCGGGGCCGGGGCCCTTTCCGCACATATGGTACCCTCGCGCCTCGATGGCCGAGTCTCGCGCGACAGCAGCAGGTACGGCGAACGGCACGATGAACCGCACGGTGGCCTATTCATCGCGGATGGCCGTCCAGGGCGGCACGGTGCGGGTGATTCAAGGGCCCGAGGTCCCGCCTGTTCACTTGGGCCAGGGGCCCATCGTCATCGGACGAAGCCCCGAATGCGGGCTGGTCTTGGCGGATGAGCGCGTCAGCGCCACTCACGTAGAACTGCTCGCGACGGACCGCGGCGTTCGCGTGCGAGACCTTGGGTCGACCAACGGGACGCGGCTCGGCGACCACGCAATCGTCGAAGCGCTGTTGACGACGAACGCGACGCTCACTGTGGGCCAGTGCGTGCTCGAGTTCACCCCCGGAGAGCTGGAACGCGTCCCGCTCTCGAAAGGGAGAAGCTTCGGTCCTCTCGTGGGCGCTGCGCGTTCGATGCGCGCGCTCTTCGAGCGGCTGCGGATCATCTCCGCGAGCTCGCTCTCCGTCCTCGTGCAAGGCGAGACCGGCACGGGCAAGGAGGTCGTGGCGGAGGCGATTCACAAGGCCAGCGAACGGGCGGACGGGCCGTTCGTCGTCGTGGATTGCAGCGCGCTGCCCGCGTCGCTCGCGGAGAGCACTCTGTTTGGGCACGAGAAGGGCGCATTCACGGGCGCCATGACGAAACGCCTCTCGCCGTTCGTCGAGGCGAAGGGGGGCACCATTTTTCTCGACGAGCTCGGGGAGCTCCCCCTCGAGTTGCAGCCGAAGCTTCTGCGGGTGCTCGCCGATCACCGGATCAAG
>DATJYD010000166.1:0-3274 GCA_035499755.1 Fimbriimonadaceae bacterium | reverse complement strand
CGACCCCGAGCGCATGAATGAAGCTCTCCAGTTCGACGGCTTTCGGCTGTTCGTCGAGCGGGCAAAGCAAAGGGGAACCGATCTCAGAATCGATAAAGCGAGCATTCCGGGAATCTGCGATCTGCTCTTCAAGTTGGACGGCCTGCCCCTAGCCATCGAGATGGCAGCCGGCCTCACCGACGTGCTCTCGGTCAGAGAGATATCTCAGTCCATCGCCGAGTGCCTGGACGCTCCCACCGGTACCGGTCCTGAGGATGTCCGGCAGCACACGGTTTCGGCGACGATCGAATGGAGCCGGCGTTTGCTCACGCCGGAGGCCCAAGCCCTGCTGGATCGAGTGTCCATCTTCCCAAACACGTGGACTCTGGAGGGGGCCGGCGCCGTCTGCCTCCCCGGAGCCGGACATGCGCAGGTGCGTGATCTTGCGAGGCAACTTGTCGATCACAGTCTCCTCTTTACGGTTCGCACCCGCCATGACGATCTGCGCTTCGGTCTTCTTCAGACGACTCGGCAGGTGATCGCGCGCCGAGCGGGCAGCCAAAGCGAACTTGCAGACTCCTACTTGGCGTATTGCCAACGGCTCATCGATACCGCCCGCTCCTACATCGACGCGGGCCAGGAGTCCAGAGCCTATGAACTGATCGAGCAGGATTATGAGACCCTCGTCAAGGCTCTGGATCTCGCTTTCGAAAGAGCGCCCGAACAGTGCGCGCGAATGGCGCTTGCGTTGCACAGCTTCTGGATGAGTGGAACAAGGCTTATCGAGGGTAGAACCTGGTACGAGAGGCTCTCAAACCGTGAGCAGATCGCCCCCTCCACCCGGGTATCGGTGCAGATCGCTCTGTCGAGCCTCTGTATTCTGCTCGGCGACAACGCCGGGGCGAGTCGGATTCTGGTGGAAGCGGCAGAAACCGTGCGCCCAATCGGCGGGTTTGAACTGGCAAGGGTCATTGGAAACCTCGCCGTGCACCGGGACCGCATGGGGCAGTACGCGGAGGCCAAGGAGGGGTTTGAGCTCTGCTGCCGGCTCTTTGGAGAGTGCGGGGCAAGGCGGGAGGAAGCACAGTCCTGGCTAAACCTCGGGGTTGTCAAACTGCGTCTGAACGAGCCGCTTTCCGAGTGCGCCGAACTATACCGGCGCGCGTTGATCTGCGCCCGAAGCATCGGATCGGCCTCGGTGGAAGCAAAGGGCTGTTCCTGCCTCGCTCACCTCGAGTTGAAGGAGGGACGGTTGAGGGAGGCGCTGGCTCTCAATAAGCAGGGCCTGCTGCTGTGGCTCACCGACCCCAACATCCCGGAGTGCAACCTGGCCATGTTGGACCTTGCCGAGATCTTCGTAAGGATGGAGAGCTTCGAAGCCGCTGCGAAGGCGTTCCACATCGCCGAGAGGCTCGAAGAGCTTTCGCATGCTCCCCTGCCTTCTCTTCATCGAGACCGCCTCGACACCTGGGGGCGCCTCGCGAAGTCCCACCTCTCGGCCGCCGACTGGAGATCGGGCCAGCGCCTGGTCCGGTCAAAGGGCTTCCAGGAGGTGGTCACGATGGCAATCCGGATCGTAGAAGCCGGGGAGACTGAAGATGCGTAAAGGGCGCGTGGCGCTGGCACGGTCACTGCGCGCCCGTGCTATATCCCAACGAGTCCTAGACTAGACCCACGGGCAAAGTGTCTTTAGGAACCGTTATGCGGCAGGTTCGCTGCGAAACCTGATGAGCCGTCCCTGATGAACTTAAGATAGATGCACGGCCCGATCTGCGACCAGATCTTCGCTCACGAGGGGCTAGACTTAGGCCCAGGCTGCAAACGAAGCAATGCGTATCGTCGTCCACGACTACTCGGGGCATCCGTTCCAGGTTCAACTTAGCCGGAGGCTGGCGGGGCGTGGCCACGACGTGCTCCACCTTTATTGCGAGGAGTTCCTTACTCCCCACGGCGCCCTTGAGAAGCGCCCCGGCGACCCCGCTACGTTCGCGGTCGAGTCGATCGTCCTCGGCCGCAAGGTTGACAAGAGCAACGTCTTCAAACGCCGCTCCGCCGATATCGAGCATGGGAAGCGGGCGGTCCAGCGGATCGCCGCGTTCAAGCCGGATGTCGTGCTCTCCGCCAACAGCCCGCTGGACGCCCAGAAGCTGATCCTTCAGCACTGCAAGAAGTCGGGAGCCAAGTTCGTGTTCTGGGTCCAGGATCTCTTCGGACAGGCGATAAAGCGCCTGATGGCGGGACGATACGCCGGAATCGGAAACGCGGCCGGCGCTTACTACATGTCGCTGGAGAGCAAGATGCTCATCGATAGCGACGCGATCATCGTGATCGTCGACACGTTCATCCCGTTTCTTCCCCCCGAGATCCGCGAATCGCGAAAAGTCCATGTCATCGAGAACTGGGCGCCGCTCGACGAACTGCCCCTCGAGCCGCGGAGCAACGACTGGGGCCACAGGCTCGGACTCGACGAGGGCCTCAACTTCCTCTACTCGGGCACGCTTGGGATGAAGCACAATCCCGAGCTGCTCGTTCGACTGGCGGAGAGCGTCAAGAACAAAGGCAGGCTCATCGTCGTCAGTGAAGGGCCCACGATCCCGTTCCTTGAAGGTCGGATCCGAGACCTGAGCCTCGACAACCTGCGAATTCTCCCTTTTCAGCCGTTTGAGGAGATGCCGAAGATGCTCGCGACGGCCGACGTTCTCGTCGCCATCCTCGAACCCGACGCCGGCGTCTTTGCGGTGCCCTCCAAGGTTCTCACCTACCTCTGCGCGGGCAAACCGCTCCTGCTCGCCATCCCGAAGGAGAACCTCGCCGCTCAGATCGTGACCCGGGCCGAAGCGGGGTTGGTCTCCGATCCCACCGACGAGCGGCACTTCATTAGCAACGCCGAGATCCTGCAGAACGACCTCGGAGCGCGCGAGCGCCTCGGAAAGAACGCTAGGACTTACGCCGAAAGGGCTTTCGACATCGAGAGCGTGACCGACAGGTTCGAAGTGCTCCTGCAAAGCCTCTCCGATTCCCATCCCGGAGAGACCGGCCGGTAAGGAGCCGCTGGAAGTGCGATGGCGAGTCATCTCGCGCCGCCGTTCGCCTTAAGACTGGCGATGCGCCGACTCCAGCGGGCCGGGCGATCCACTTGGGCCTTCAGCCGGTTTGAACGCGTAGGGTAGAAAGGCCTTGCAGTGAACAGCAAGCCGAGCCGCCGGACGATCCTCAAGGGCGCGGTCGCCGCATCGATCGCGGCCGTCTTGGCGGGCGTGGCGGAGGCAGGCAGGGGCACGCCGGTGGCGCGCAG
>DATJYD010000165.1:0-2043 GCA_035499755.1 Fimbriimonadaceae bacterium | reverse complement strand
GCAACGCATGGGCAAGCGGCGGGATCGAGTGGAACGTGGGAGTCTTCGGGCACAGCGTGTTCACTTGCTCGCCCGTCTTCGCGGCGAGGACAGCGGCGCCGGACGGCGGTGACGGCCTAAGAATCTGGGAATACGAGCGGATTCGGGGCATCGTCTGGCAGGTCGACTTTTGGGCTCCCGACGGCTCGGACTTTCTCTTCTGGTCGCCGCGAATCGTCAACCCGCACGATGAGACGATTCCGATGTACTGGTGGACGAATGCAGCGGTCGCCGAGGAGCCAGGGGCACGGGTTCTCGCGCCGACGCGATACGCGATCGAAGCCGACCACGACCACGGGGACGCGCTCGTGAGGCGCGATCTCGAGGCAGAGCCAGATCTGACGTTCCCCCAACGGCGCGGCTTGCCTCGCGACACCTACTTCGATATCCCGGCCGGCGAGCGGCCATGGATCGCCCATGTGGGCGCGGACGGGAAGGGCGCGGTCCATCTGTCGTCGCCGCGCCTATTTGGACGCAAGCAGTGGGTCTGGGGGATGGAGGAAGGGGGCCGACGCTGGCAGGAGTGGCTCAACCCGGGTGCGGCCTATGTCGAAATCCAAGCCGGGCTTACGACGAGGCAGTCGGAGACGATTCCCATGCCGGCCCACGCGGACTGGCAATGGCTCGAAGCGTTCGGGCCGATCGAGGGAGTCGACGTCTCCCGATGGCGTTCAGCCGTCCAGCAGGTGTGGGAAAGGGCGGTGAGACAGTCCGAATTCGAGGAGCGCCAGGCGTTGTTGGCCCAAGCCTCGCGAGTGGCGCCACTCGAACTGCTTCAGATCGGTTCAGGATGGGGGGCCCTCGAAGCCAAGCGCCGCGAGACGCTCGGGCTGCGGCCCCTGTCGCGCGGCGAGACCCCCTTTCCGTCAGAGAGCCTCGGCCCCGGCCAGGACCCGTGGATACGGGTGCTAAGCGGAGGGGGCCTGATGTTGCGCGATCCTTCGGAAGGCGACGCGTACGTGACCCCCGAGTGGCGAGGCTTTCTCGAGGCGTCTCCGGACTCCTGGATCAAATATCTGCACCTCGGCTTGATTGCCTGGCAGGAAGGAGATTGCGACGGAGCCCGGGTTTCCTGGGAACGAAGCCGGCGCACGAGTCCGAACGGATGGGCAGAACGAAACCTCGCGATTCTTGCCCGGCTCGAAGGGGATCTCCAGACGGCGTCGGATCGCATCATCGCCGCTCACCGACTGCAGCCCAACGACCCCCAAATTGCCGACGAAGTCTGCCGCATCTGCGCGGAAGCCGTCGATTTCGAAGCGCTCGAGGACGTCTTGCGCGACTTATCGAAGGAGCTGCGAAAGCGGCCGCGCGTTCGCCTCGCGGCCGCGCAAGCCGCGCTCCGACACGGCCGCTTCCGTGAAGTCGCGGCGTACTTCGCCTCGCCTTGCGACCTAGCCGATATCCGGGAGGCCGAGACGACCTTAACCGATCTCTGGCGCGATCTGTGCGCCGCCGATCCCACCCAGGGACTCCCCGAGTCCGTTCCGCCAGCGTGGGATTTCCGCATGCGGCACTGAGGTCGCGCCACGCTCTGGGAAATCCGCCCATAATCCTCCAGCGATGAACGCAAGGGAGCGTTTCCTTACCCTCATCCGCGGGAAGCGCCCCGATCGGATGCCTTTCTGGTACGGGGGACCGCGCACGTCGACATTCGCCGCCTGGCGCAGGCAGGGCCTTTCCCCTGCTCAGGAGCGGAACTGGTCCGAATTCGTTTCTGAAGAGGGATTCGGGGGCATCGGCAAACTCGATTTCGAACCGCTTCCCCGATTCGAAGAAGTCATTCTCGAGGAGCGTGGCAACGAGCGCACGTGGATCGACCACTATGGCGTGAAGCGGGTGGACGCCATCCATCAGCCGACGTCCGGCTTTGCGACCCGACGCTACCTCGAATTTCCGGTTAGAGACCGGGCCACGTTCCTGGCGTATTCGGAGCGTTACGACCCACGAACGCCCGAGCGATACGATCCGGTGCCGGGTGAGAGCGAGCGGGAGACCGCGAAC
>DATJYD010000164.1:0-4216 GCA_035499755.1 Fimbriimonadaceae bacterium | reverse complement strand
TGCCGGTCTCGAAATCGAAGGGGATGCTGTCGCCCCGCATGTCGGACGTGCGGTAGCAGTGGAGGGTCGCCGTTCCCGGGCCGTCGGGCGCTTCGAGGATGGCCACCGCCGAACCGTCTTCGAGGATCGCGGCTTTGCGCGCCGGCGAATCGTAGGACATTCGCTTGACCTCCGAGCTCTTGCCCATCTTGAACGTGACCAGAAAGCCCTTTTGGGCGCCCGGCGCCGATCCGCAGAACGCAACCGACTGATCGCCCACGCTCAGGTCGCAGAGAGTCGCTCCTTCCGGGATTCCCGGCACGGAAAAGGGCTTGGACGGCTTGATCTCTCCCGACCCGAGATCCGTGTAGGTCATTTGGAACTGGGTCTGGCCCGGGGCAGGGAGGGTCCGGATGCCGAACACCCGCTGAAAGTCGGAGCTGACGCGATAGATCGTGTTTCGGTCGGCATGCCGTTCCACGAGATCGCCGGTCGCCACCTTGAAGATGGAGACGCTGTTGTCGGTCCCGGTAACCGCCATCAGCGAGTCGTCGGGCGAGAATCGCACGTCCGCGACGGCCCCGTTGAAGGCGCAGGTCGCCCTGGGAGCAAAGCCGAGGGGCTTAGGGTCCTGATCGAGGTCGTACTTCTTGCCGTCGCCGGCCGGAGCGCCGCCTGCGAGCGGATGCGAATAGAGGAGGAATTGCCCTTCGGAATCCAGCCGGTTGTATTGGGGAACCTGCTTCTCCTTGCCATCCGTGTGCTTGTCGACGGCGGTCATGACCTCTGGCTGAATCTCGCACCAGAGATTCATGAGAGAGAACGGCTGATCCGACTGCTCGTGACTGGCCAGGGAATCAAGCAGTTCTCGGGTGAAAATGCCGTGATTGTCCCACTCCCAGGCTCTTTGGCCGCTTCCGCACGCGGCGAGAACTTCGTGCGCTCTCAGTTGGAGCAGGCTCGGGGCGGTCGCGTTCGAAACCGGTGGCGAAGAGGGAGGGCCGAGCGCGAGTTGGCCGCTGAAACAGGCGTCGGCGATGACCGCGACGTGCTTGGCGGGAATCTGGTCCAGATAGCTTTCGAATTGAGGCTCGGAAAGGCAGCTGTCCTCGAAGGCTTTGACATCGTCCTGAGAGGTCAGGATCGTCGCGGGGGCGTCCGCCGGGATCAGGAAGGCCATACTGCCGGCCGAGGTGGGAATCGCCACTCCGTGCCCGGAGAAGTAGATCAGCACCCGGTCGTCCGGTTTGACGACTTGAGAATTCGTCAGCTTCTGGAGCGCGGCCTTGATGTTGGCCAGACTGGCCTGGCCGTCGTAAAGGGAAGGGACCGTCTGGACGTCGAAGTAGTAGTTCTTGGCGAGCATCTCGGCCACGCTCTTCGCGTCGGAGACCGCGTCCTGCAAATGGTCGTTCGCGGGGAGATTCCGGTAGTCGTCGATCCCAATGATCAGCGCATACGAGTGGGTATAGAGCGGGGCGGGAGGCGGCGTGGCCATCGGTCCCGGCGCCATGACGAGGTCTCGGGCTTGCTGGGAGCGCGATCCGCCCGCGATCCCCAAGACAATGGCAAAGCCCAGCACAGCGGCCGTTAGCAGACGAGGCATACCGGCATTATAGTTGCGGTTTGCGGCGAAATTATCCTGGTTCGATCTTCGCCTTGGGGCTCGGGCACTCCATGCCGGTTCGCGACCGGTACGCCTCGACCACCCGCTTGACCAGTTCGGCCGGGTCCTCCTCATGGATGACGATGGCCCCGGTGCCCTTGGCGAGGATGGATTCGAATTCGGCCAGCGAATCGGCGACTCCGCCGGTGCCCTTAAGCACGCCGATCACCTTGCCTTCCTCGTAGGCGATCGCGAACTCCCCGAGCGTGCCGGAGCGGCCGCCGACGATGATGATGATATCGCTCGTTCGGATATTGACGAGCTCTCGGCCCATGAGGCCGAGGCCGGTGTAGATCATCACGTCGTACTCGTGGTAGGGAGACTCGAACACCGTCTGGTGCTCCTCGAGGTTTCGAGCCGGAGAGATGCCGATCGAATGGCCGCCCAGCTCTTTGGCGCCGAGGACCGTCTCATGAGGCAGGCCGGGGCAGGCCCCGGTCAAGATGGCGAAGCTATTCTGGGCGATCGCCCGGCCGAGAGCCCGGCATTTCTGCGCGATCTTGTCCTCGTAGACAAGGGCGGCCGATCCCATCACCCCGATCCGGATGAAGTCGGCGTGTTTGAATAGTGCGTCGATTGCGTCGTCCACGGCTCTAGCTTGGATCAGAGCACGCGGTTTGTAAAGGGTTCGCGCCCGGATTTGACCCGATCCGGCTCGTCGGGAGAGCTCGCCATCCTCCTCCGTCGCGAAAATCCGCGACATACTGCCGAATACACGCGCAGGTAACCTCGACCCATGCATCGCTACGGTGAAAACCACCGCGCGCCCTCATGCTACAGGAGTCAAAGATGACCTCAAATCCCTTCGCAATCGCGCAGGCGCAGCTTGATCAGGCTGCCCGCCTCCTCGACCTCGATTCCGACATTCACGAGCTTCTGCGCCAGCCGATGGCCGAGCACCACGTCCGCATCCCCGTCCGCATGGACGATGGCCGCGTCAAGGTCTTTTCCGGCTTTAGAGTTCAGTACAACGACGCCCGAGGCCCCTGCAAAGGTGGCATCCGATTCCATCCCGAAGAGACGATCGACACCGTCCGCGCGTTGGCTGCGTGGATGACGTGGAAGACCTCGCTGGTGGACATTCCCCTTGGCGGCGGCAAGGGCGGCGTGATCTGCAACCCGAAGATGTTGAGCACGGGAGAGCTCGAAAGGCTGTCTCGCGGCTACATGCGCAAAGTCGGTCACCTCATCGGCCCCGATGTCGACGTGCCCGCTCCCGACGTTTACACCACCCCTGAAATCATGGCGTGGATGATGGACGAGTATGAGACGATGATCGGCCACCATGCGGCCGGCATCATCACCGGCAAGCCCCTCAACCTCGGCGGGTCCGCCGGCCGTGGCGATGCCACCGCCCGCGGCGGCATGTACACCCTCCGCGAGGCCGCCCGCCAGCTCGAGATCGATCTCGGCCGCGCGACCGTCGCCATCCAGGGCTACGGCAATGCGGGCATGCACGCCCATCGCCTTGTCGAAGAGCTGTTCGGCTCGAAGGTCGTCGCGGTCAGCGACTCCCGAGGCGGAATCTACAATAAGAACGGTCTCGACTTCCAGGCCGTCGAGGCGCACAAGGCCAAGACCGGCAGCGTCATCGACTTCCCGGGCAGCACCCCGATCACCAACGAGGCTCTCCTCGAGCTCGACGTCGATGTCCTCCTCCCGAGCGCCCTCGAGAACGTGATCACCGAAGAGAACGCGGGCAAGGTCAAGGGCAAGATCATCGGCGAACTCGCCAATGGCCCGACCACCCCCGAAGCCGACGAGATCCTCCACAAGAACGGTCTCATCGTCATTCCGGACTTCCTCTGCAACGCGGGCGGCGTCACCGTCAGCTACTTCGAGCAGGTCCAGAACGCGAACTTCGACCATTGGAAGCTCGACTACGTCCACAAGAGACTCGACGAGACCATGACGGCTGCCTTCAACGCCACGTTCGACATGCGGCGTGAGATGAACGTCCACAGCCGATCGGCCGCCTATCTGGTTGCCGTCAACCGCGTCGCCGAAGCCTGCCGCGCCCGCGGCTGGGCCGTGCCCGCCAAGGCAGTCGCCAAGGCGCCCAAGCCCAGCCCCGTCGGCTAACTCGATCCGCCTGATCGATCCCATGATTCCCTCCCAGCTCCTGGGAGGGAATCTCTGCGATTGGCGATTGACGATGCCCCATCGGAGGATTGGGCGGGAGCCATCGGCTTTGGGTTACCCTTCCTCCGAGACCCGCCGAAGAAGAGCCCCGGCAGTTCTGGTGGGCCAGCCGGTCGCCGCAAACCTAGCGGTGGCCCTGCGACATCCGAGCGAGATCCTCCAGAGATACGACACGTGGGCGCTTTCCGGGATCGACGAGCACCAGGACTGGGACTCCCCTAAGGCCGATGCGCTGGCCAAAACCCACATCGCGCTGTACGAGGCCGCTGCATTCGTCATCGTGCGCCAGCCGATCGTCTATTTCACCCCTGTCGAACCCGAGTTCGACCAAGAATCCCCTAAGGCTCGAAGAACTCAGAGAGTTCGAGGCGAAGCAGGCGTCGGCGAAATCCCAGAAGGCGCCCCGGCCCCGTGCCATCTCCGCCAACC